>MAXM01000046.1 GCA_001751015.1 Desulfobacterales bacterium C00003106 | reverse complement strand
GCTTTCATAAATTCCAGGGTCTTCACTGCATCCTCGTAGGTTTCATGCGGAAGACCAAATAAAGTAAAAAGCTCTACTTCTATTTTCTCATTCTGGGCGAGCTTGATTGCCTCAGCTACCCTTTCAACTGATATGTGCTTGCCAAGCTTCGCCAGGACCCGTTCTGAGCCTGATTCCAATCCAAAGGCAATGGTGCTCACACCCACGCGTTTCATCATCTTCATCACTTCCGGGTTCACAAGGTCTGCCCGGGTCTGCAGCCACATCTGCATTTCAAGACCCTCTGATAACATTTTATCAAAAATTTCCAAAAGGCGCGCCGGCTTAAAGGAGATATTTGGATCGGCAAACCAGAGCCTTTTTACGCCCTTTTTCCTGATCCACTTGATTTCCTCGATGACTCTATCGATCGAATGAAAACTCACTTTGTGCTTGAATGCATTGGGTGTGTAACAGTATATGCAGTCGTGAGGACATCCGCGAGAGGTCAGCATAATGGCCTCACTCATGCGTGAGTAGTCGAAAGTGTCATCAAGATAGGGAGATGGATAGCCGTCAAGATCCGACGACGCACTAACTCCGGCTGTATCAAAGACCTCTCCGCTTGCATCTTTGCAACTTACACCCATAAGGTCGGAAAAGGGAGTCCCGTTCTTTATTGCGCGAGCCACACTCAAGAGCGTCTCCTCACCTGAAGATCGACATATATAATCAATATCAGGCAGTTCGGAAAAGGCCTCCGATGGCATAAACGTGGCCTGCGGCCCCCCAATGGCAATCTTGATCTCTCTGTCTATCGACTTTATGAGTCCGGCAAGGCCGATCACATAGAGCATGGTTCTCTGATAGGCCGACAGTCCAACCAGGGCAGGATTAAACCTTCTGATGATTTCACATAGATTTGCGCGGGAGACATAAGTGTCCTCTCCAAGTGACAATACCTTGGCGTTAAATCCCTTGGATTTGAGAAAGGAGGCAATGTATCCCGACGAGATAGGGGTCAAGACTGGAGAAAACGGGTTTATTTCAATAAGTAATACATTTACCATTAAACTCTTATAAAAGATGGGCATGTCAAGGTCAAGGAAAAAGGGAAATGCCTATTTCAGCAAGGGAAGGAAACATGACAGATGGCTTTTCTACGCCCATCTGAATTGAGCCAGACCTGATTTGACGTAATCGCAAAATCATCTTTGCTTCATTGCTTACGGTTCACAGAACCAATGAGTGGGATATCCCACAAGATAACCCGGAAAAGTTCCATTATATCGAGAGCAAGAGGATAGGCTGCGGATCTCGCAGTATGAAAAAAGCCGAATGACGGGTCCAGACCCACGGCAAGCAGAGACGAAATACAATCCTTAGCAAGGCATAACCGAAAGACAGCACGGCATTCACAGGATCCTTGGGAGGTCTTCGATTTCGCCCCTCAAAGTAAAGGAAATCCCCCTTGCTGAGATTCAAGATAGTCGGAAATAGACTGAAATACAGCCTGCCGGCCATTCCTTCATGGCCCCGGATTGAATCCATAGCCGAAGATGATGTCTCTTGATCGTCCTTTGTTGTTTGTGTAGTATTATTATCCTCGCAAAGGAAAGGCAGTTTGTAGTGCATTTAACCCAACCCTTGAATTTCTATCCGCATTCCCGAGATTTTCTTTTCCACTTCCTGTGCATCGTTTATCTCTTTTCGGGAACGGACTGATCGAAGGATATACTTGAGCTGATTTTCGACTTTCGCTTTTGCCAGGCGCAAAGCAAGTTGTGTTCTAAACAGGGAGTTCTGGAATGCTTGGTACTGTCGGTTGCGACGCTGAACGCCACCTGAGCCAGGTGATAAGGCTCCCACGTAGTGTCCGCCAAAGGAAAGCCAATGTACACCGATGTCATTGGCCGCACAAAAGTGAATGCTTTGAGTAGAGATCTGAATATTTCCATGTAGAACCAAGGACGCGATCGCCATGCCGGGCAAAGGTTTCTTGTTGCCATCAGGGAAATATACTATCAACTGATCTCCGTTTTTGCGAATGGAGCACCCCTGCTCAACCACATGGATAACCCGTCGATCATCTTCCGGCGGGAAAAGACGTTGTGGTTTGGTTTTCCCCATATGAACAAAACGTTCTTTTTCAGGGAGGCAAACAGGTGCAAGGGAACAGGTGCGGCATTGCCCTTCCGACACAGTAACTGGTGGTCTTTCAAGTGTATCACGAAGTTCCTTTGCCCGTGCCGCGGCAGATTGCACTTCCCTTTCAGCCTCTTCAGAACAGACTGGAATCTTGATGGGTTTCCTGTCTGCATGATAACGGATACGCGCTTCATCGACAGACTCCCCCGTATGTTCTGCAAGGAGCAAAGAATAGGCAAGTGCCTGAAGTCGATCACTGGGCCAGGCTTCTTTTCCTTTTTTAGATCGCCCCTTCTTGTGTTCATAAACCACGAGTTGGCCGGATTGGCGGCGAACACAGTCGACCTTCCCACGCAGTCCCAACCGTGCACTCGCTAACTCCAGGGTATATATATCCGGCCCCTTGTCCAGTTTCTCGTGTATCCTCCGTCCGGCATAAACATTCGCGTCAGCCACACGAATCTCTTCAACTTCCTCAAGGTAAAAAAGCCGCTCGCAGTAAGCCAGGGCATGCAGCGCCATAACACGAATCAAAGGTTCGTCGGTTGTCTTCTCCGCCAAGTGGTGGGACTGGAAAACATCTCGGGATTCGGCAACGTCTTCATTTTTTGTTTTTTTTATTGGCATGAAAAAACTCCTGGTTAATCTCGTCAAGTATTTGTAGGCCGTTGATGGGCCTGCCGGAAACCACATGGTCTTCCGTGCCGATATGGATATGATGCGGGAAACCATCAAGGCCCGAAAAATGTGGCGCGTTGTCCCAGCGCTTGATGATGGTCCCAGCATGATCCTGCCAATGGAAGCTGTATTTCGTGGAAGAAAATTCCCCGTCTTCCTTTGACTCAACAAGTCGTTCCACTATCTCCAATTGACCACCGTCTGACAAATGAACACGAAATCGATAGAACAGAATTCTTTTCAGGTCGGTTTCTTCAAGATCGCAACGAATGGTTTCAATAAAATGTATCCATTCATACGATGACAGAGCATCGTTTATGTCATCCAGATAGTGCGTAATCATGATATGACGCTTTTGCTAATTCGCTCATATTGATCTTGAAAATCAAGAAGGTTTTCATAAAGAGCCATCCATTCCATGATATCCGCGTTGTCTCCCAGTTTGCCTTGATTGAATTCGTCCCATGCCGTTCCACTTTCCATCTGAAAACGTCCTTCAAACACAGACAGTTCTTTCTTTGTTCTTTCAATTCTTGTTAAACATCTCCCAGCTTCAATTCCAGCCAGTTTTCTCAAGGTGTTCCCGATTCTTATCTCGCCCAGAATACTGCTTAATTCTTTGACTTGAGTCACTA
>MAXM01000045.1 GCA_001751015.1 Desulfobacterales bacterium C00003106 | reverse complement strand
GATCTGTGGTTGCCCTGCTGCTGCCTTCTTTATCCATTCGACAGCATCTGCCTGGGTGTATGGCGCCTCGCCCATGCTTATGGTCTGAACGCCGATGCGGCGGAGTTCCTCTCGGGTATATCCGTATATGTCACACGCGGTGTTGTTGACGTTAAGGATTGCTCCGGTCTCTATGTCATGAATGAAGACGGCATCATTGACCGAATCGAAGATCGTCCGGAACCGATCCTCACTCTCGCTAAGCGCCTCTTCCGCAGCCTTGCGCCTTGACCGATTCACAACAAGGGCAACGATGATCAGCGTTTGAACGATCATAAAACCTAAATTGAGCGATTCTTGGTCCATAAAATGACTTATCTAATGAAAATTATAGAACGTTGTTATCATTAGCTCTTTCACCCATTGGGTGAAAAAGGCAACCTGACCTATCTATTAGATATATGGTTACATGCTGTTGCAAATATCAAGACAAAAACGGCGGTTGGGCGGATCAAAGGCGCAAGAGCGTCTTGAGTTCTTCGTAAGTCAACAAATTCTGCTTGACAATTTTTATGCAAAAGGATAAAAGGAACAAAATTTTTTTCTCACCCTTTTTTTTCTCCTTCGCATTTACCCAAAATCATGACACGGGGAAAAGGGTGGCGGACGATACGCCGGTGTTGAGCCGGAGAGACATGGCTAATGTTATCCTCTTTTAATCTTTTATCGATTGGGAGTGTTCATGAGTGCACAAGATGAAAGAACGAAAACCGCCGGATCATCAGCAGTTTTGCTAATCTGTTTTCTTGTTGGTCTTGGTGCGAGTCTGCTTGTCGGATGGGTTATCTTCCCGGCGCTGCTCTATTCCGAGAAAGAGCAACCCATAGATTTCAGTCACGTTGTTCACGTCGATGCCGTAGGGGATTGTGAAGGCTGTCATTACTTTCGGGATGACGGCAGCTTTTCCGGTATTCCGGACCTGAGCAACTGTGCGGAGTGTCACGAAGAGGCCCAGGGCGAAGATCCTGAAGAACTCAAGATGATCCAGGAATACATTGAGCCGGGCAAGGAGATTCCCTGGATGGTCTATTCGAGACAGCCGGACTGTGTCTTTTTTTCACATGCGGCCCATGTCAAGATGGGGGAGATTGAATGTAAGGCCTGTCACGGTATGATAGGCGAATCGGAACATACAGACACCTATGAGTACAACATATTGACCGGCTACAGCCGCAATATCTGGGGCAAGAACATATCCGGCCTCACATCGAATACCTGGGAGAGCATGAAGATGGGTGACTGCGGAAATTGCCATGATGAGCACGGCGAAAACAACGCCTGTTTTGTGTGCCACAAATAGAATCGTTTCAAGAGACGGTTTCAAAAATGTTCAATGTGAAACCGTCTCTTGAACTAAGATTTCTTTGATCTGAATTTACTGAAGGGGAAAGACTATGAGTTTGGGTAGACGAGGCTTTTTGCAGTTTTGTTTGGGCGCCGGAGCCGGGATCACATTTTCACCCCTGCCATGGAAGTTGATGGATGACTCGGCTATATGGACGCAGAACTGGCCATGGACTCCTGTGCCGCCAGGCGGCGAGGTGAGCATTGAGAAAACGGCCTGCACATTATGTCCGGGTGGATGCGGTATTACAGTTCGAAAAGTGAAAGACCGCGCAATCAAGATTGAAGGCATGAAGGGTCACCCGATAAATGACGGCGGAGTGTGTCTTCTTGGAATGAGCGCACTGTATAAACTGTACGGAGGCGCCCGAATAAAAGGCCCGCTCAAACGGGCGGGAAAAAGGGGCGAAGGGAAGTGGGAACAGATACCCTGGAATGCCGCTATAGCGGAGATTTCCAAGGAACTGAACCAGAAACGACAAGACGGTCTGTCCCATACTGTGGCGTCAATGACGGGCACGGATCGCGGGACCGTTTCACAGCTTTTCAAACGCCTGCTTGCGGCTTATGGTTCGCCTAATGTCTTTACCGCGCCGTCTTTGCAGGATTCGGAAAGGCTTGCGCTGAAACTGATGCAAGGCGACTATGCTTCTGCGGGATACGATCTGGAAAATGCGCGTTATGTTGTGAGCTTTGGCGCTTCTATCATCGACGGATGGGGTTCTCCTGTTCGCGCATTCAGAGCGCACACCAGATGGGCTGAAAAGGCCGCCGAGGGTGCGAAGCTGGTTCAGGTTGAAGCGTGCCTTTCCAATACAGCCGCAAAGGCGGATACATGGCTTACGATTAAACCGGGTACGGAAGCCGCGCTTGCGCTGGGCCTGGCCCATGTAATCATCAAAGAAAAAAGTTACAATAAAGCTTTCATAAGGGACTATTGTCTCGGCTTTGAAGACTGGCAAGACAGCGGTGGAACGGTTCACAAGGGTTTCAAGCAGTCGGTCCTCAAAGAGTACTCGCCGGATGCGGTTTCGAGGATTACCGGCGTTCCCGCCGACCGAATCAGCGTTATAGCCCGGGAGTTTGCACAGGCCAAGGGCGCACTCGCAGTCTGGGGACGCGGAAAGGGAACAAGGCCGATGGCGGTGCATGATATCATGGCGATTCATGCGCTCAATGCTCTTGTAGCTAATATCAATAAGCCCGGCGGGGTTACAGTCCTCCCTGATGTAACGACCGTCCCGTGGCCGAGTCTCGTACAGGATGATATTGCAAAAAGCGGGACAAAACAGCCTCGTGTCGACCGGGCAGGCACGGATGCCTTCCCTCTCAGTGAATCTCTATTTGATCAGTTACCCAAGTTAATCAAGGGCGGAACAGGAGAATACCCCCTGTCTGTTCTTCTGGTACACGGGGCGAATCCCTATTATACTGAGCATGATAGAACAGCGGTCGCAGAGGCGCTTGACCGAATTCCGTTTATTGTCAGCTTTTCATCGCGCATGGATGAAACGGCAAATCATGCTGATTTGATACTGCCGAATCATACGAGTCTCGAACGGTATGAGGATGTTCCTACGCCCATCAGTTCGAGCCTTCCGGTCATGAGCTTGAGCCGTCCGGTGGTTTCTCCACAATGTGATACCAGGCATGTCGGCGATAGTCTCATTGCAATTGCTAAATCCTTAGACGGGAGTGTTGCAGAATCGTTTCCGTGGGATGACTACGAATCCCTGCTAAAGGCGACCTTGGGGGATAAGTGGAGTGTTTTGGAAAAAGAAGGATATTGGAAGGATGAGGGTTATACCCCTGCTGACTGGTCACAGGCCTTCAGGAATGCTTCCGGAAAGTTTGAGTTTCTTGCAACGACTCTGTTAGCCGGGGCAAAATCTGCCAAAGATTGCCTTCCACAGTATTCGCGTGCCAAACTCAAGGGCGAGGAATTCATGTATCCCCTGATACTGATTCCGTGTGAATCAATGAGGCTGGCTGACGGCCCTGTTGCAAATTCTCCCCTGATGACAAAAACCGTAGCAGATACGGTCCTGAAAAACGACGATCTCTGCGTTGAAGTCAATCCAAAGACGGCGATCGCGCACGGACTTACGGATGAGAGAATGGCTCTGCTTTCGACCCCGAAAGGAAAGGCAAAGGTAAAGATACATCTGTTTGACGGGATACAGCCCGGAGTTGTTGCCATTCCGACAGGGTTGGGTCATACCGCATACGACGACTACCTGAAGGGAAAGGGAGTCAATTCCAACGATCTCATTGGGATGATAGAGGATGAGGCCTCCGGCCTGGATATTGCGTGGGGAAGTCGAGCCAGCCTTAAGAGTATATAATTCAAAGAGGAAGAGGTAACGATGAAAGAGGAACATAAGGAAGGCGTTCAAGGGCACGAGGGAGGCGCTCACGGACATGGCGAGAAGTATAAATTCGGCATGGTGATCGACTTGGACAAATGTACGGGATGCGGCTCGTGTATGGTTGCGTGCATGACGGAAAACAACGTCCCCTATAAGAAAAATGAAACAAATAAGCTTGACAGCATCACCTGGATGAGGGTGTTTAAGGCTACTAACGGGAAACCATATCCGGATACGGACATTTGCTACTTTCCCCGGCCTTGTATGCATTGTGAAGGTGAGCACGGTCATGCTCCATGTGTTTCAGTATGCCCTGCCACTGCTACGGATTACAACTATGAGACGGGTATTGTGAGCCAGATCTACACGAGATGTTTTGGATGCCGGTACTGCATGGCGGCGTGCCCTTACCATGCACGCTATTTCAACTGGTGGGATCCGGTCTGGCCTGATGACACCAAGGAGTCCTTGAGTCCGGATGTTTCTCCCCGGATGCGGGGCGTTGTAGAAAAATGCAGTTTCTGTTTTCACCGTTTCCAGGGGGCCCGTGACAAGGCCTATGCGGAAGGCCGCCGGGAAATCACCGAAAATGAGTACCAGACGGCCTGCACCCAAGCCTGCCCAGCTGGCGCTATCGTTTTTGGCGATCTGAATAACCCTGAACACAAGGTCCATGAATTGAAACAAAGCCCGCATGCGTTTCGGCTTCTTGAGAGGCTCGGGACAAACCCGAAGGTCTATTATCACTCCACGCGAAGCTGGGTCCGCAGGGCAGGCGATAATTATTTGACAAACGAGCGCAGTAAATAAATCAGTTGATCTGACTAATAACCACAGGTGTTAGAGGAGTGTCTGATATGGATTCCGCACTTATACCAAAGGGACTCAAACGTTGTCCGTTTCCGCAATTTGCGCTCTGGATCGGGGCGTGGTCTTTTATTATGCTATGGGCTGCCATTGCTGCGGTAATAGCCTGGGCCTATGGCCTGAACACGACAAATCTGAATGACTATTTCGGATTTGGCGCCTGGATCACGGCTGACCTTGCAATTATTGCGCTTGGAGCCGGGGCTTTTTTTACAGGCTTTATGCGATATGTCCTTGGAATAGACGAATTTAAGAATATTCTCAATTATGCGGTGATCATCGGTTTTATCTGTTACAGTTCCGCCCTGGCCATCCTGGCGCTTGACATAGGGCAGCCGCTACGTGGATGGTTTATTTTCTGGCACGCTAACGTACATTCCATGCTGACAGAGGTGGCGTTTTGTATTTCGTGTTATTTCACGGTCCTGGCCATTGAATATATCCCCATCATTCTGGAAAACAGACAGCTTGACAAAGTCCCTACCTTACACGCCTTTAGTCATAATCTTCATCACATCATGGCGGTTTTTGCGGCAACAGGGGCCTTTCTGTCGTTCTTCCATCAAGGTTCGCTTGGCGGGGTCGCTGGAGTTTTGTTCGGACGTCCGTTTGCCTTCAGGGTTCATGCCTCTATATGGCCGACGACATTCTTTCTCTTTATCTTTTCGGCTATTGCGTGCGGGCCGTGTTTTACTATCCTGGTTACGCGTTTGACTGAGGCGATTACAAGAAAGAAACTCGTGGCACGGAATGTCATTCTGAAGCTCGCTACGGTTTCCGGGTGGCTGCTGGTCGGTTATCTGTCAGTCAAGATGCTTGACACTCTGTACTGGGCGGCGGTAACTCTTCCCAAGATGGGGGTAAACTTTTTTGATATGTATCCCCAGGCGCCGTTTAATCTTTGGATTCTAATAGCGGAACTCGGGATTTGCGGCGCTATTCCGGCCGCCATTCTGATCACTAAAAAGACGAGAGAAAATGAATTCCTTTTGATACTTGCGGCAATACTGAATTGCACGGGGATATGCATTAACCGTTATGTCATGACTGTGCAGGCGCTTGCGTTGCCGGTAATGCCATTTGACAAGTTCTACAATTACGTTCCTAACTGGATAGAATGGATTACGTCACTTGCTCCGTTTGCCTTTATGGCTATTTTGTTGTCGTTGTCCTATCGGTATCTGCCGATTTTTCCGCAGGAAAAGGAACTAAATCCTTAAGGGGGATCTTATTATGCTTCCATTCGTTTTTGAGTGGCACTGGGACCTCGGCCACGTTGTATTTCATGGAGGGCTCTGGTATGCCCTTTCGATCCTGGGAATCGGGATGACCTACGTCTCAGTCAAGACCTATTTTGATGTAAAACGGGGAGGGCATTAAGAGGGCCCTTTGCCTCGTGTAGATCTTCCAGAAACAAAAAAGGCGTGTAAGGCAATCAGATCGAGCCCTGCACGCTTTTTCCCCCCGCATTATCAGGTTGCCAGAATCCCGTCCCTACGCTCTTTCAGTCAAAACAAGAGAATCAAGACGCGAGAGCTTAACGCTACACTCTGCGATGATGCGCTTTTCTTCTATTGCCCGGCATGTCGAGCGAGATGACCGATTTCAGGAAAGATGAGGGTCTCCAGCGCAAGCTTGCAGGCATGGAGGCTTCCCGGAAGGCAGAATGTCACTGTGTCTTCGATGAGTCCTGCGGTTGCACGCGAAAGCAACGCTGCGGAACCTATTTCATGATAGCTGAGTTGGGCAAAAAGGCATGAAAAGGCAGTAAGTTCCTTTGAAAAAAGGGGACGAATTGCCTCTATTGTCACGTCGGTGGAGCCGATTCCGGTGCCCCCGGTCACTATCAGGATCTGCGGTTTGTCCTTGGTGGCGACAGCATGAATTGCGTCTTGTATGCGTTGTCTGTTATCGGGCACTACCTCGCGAGTCAGGACCGTGTGGCCCCTCAGCGTTGCGGCGCTTGATATCCATTCACCGCTTTTGTCCTGCCGAAGACCCCTGGATGTGGAGACGGTAATGATTGCGATAGAGACCGTTTTGGGCGCCTCTTTTCGGTGCATGTCAGTACTTGTGCTCATAATAGTATTCCGGATGAGGATTTCGACCCAGGATCGTGAGGTCTTTACGGGCTTGACAAAAGATAATCTGATCTATTATATTATGATTCTTTGAGCAAGAAAAAGTCGGCGATTTGCTTTGCACAAAAAATCGCGAACCGGCTGATCTAACCGGACAACCGGTCAATATGCCGAATAAGGAGGTACATTCTATATGTTTGGAATCGGAATGCCGGAATTGATCATTATCCTGGTAATTATCCTTGTAATATTTGGGGCAGGAAAATTGCCCGAGATTGGAAGCGGAATCGGAAAAGGAATAACAAACTTCAAGAAGGCTGCTGGAGAGGTCAAGGATAAACCGTCTGATGAAAAGAAAGCTGAACTCGATAATAATGATCATTGAGCATTAACGGCCGCAGAGATGATCAGGGCGCACATCGGTTTCCACAGCCCCTCTCACTTGTCTTTTGATCCGGCTTCTGCGTTGCATAAAAGGTTGCATATCCCGATATACGCCCATTGTGCGCCTTGAATCCGAACCAAAATCCTGCTCAATATTAGGGCATTATCTATTTCCACAGCTCTAAAACGGTATATCGTCCTGCTTGACTTCGGGCTCGTGTTTGACCTCGGCCTCCTGCTTGTATTCGGGGCTTGTTGAAGGAGGGGGCGCCTGTGAGGATTCGACATAGTCTTTTCCTCCCAACATCTGCATCTGGTAACCAACAATTTCCTTGGTCTGTCTCTTGTTCCCTTCCGCATCCTGCCATTCGCTTGAGCGTATACGTCCTTCAATATATACACTTCTGCCCTTGGAAAGGTATTCTCCGCAGATCTCCGCAAGTCGTCCCCAAACAACAATACGGTGCCACTCGGTACGTGACTCCTTTTGGCCTTCCTTGCTGTTCCAGTTCTCAGTGGTTGCGAGGCTAAAATTGGCAACTGCAGTGCCGCTTGCCGTATACCGGACCTCAGGATCGCCGCCTAAATTTCCTATAAGAATTACCTTGTTGACACTTGCCATGACCAACTTTCCTCCCAAAGTCAACGTGTTTTTGAACAAATTACATGATGCCAGAGTAGACAGTTTTTACACTAATCCGCGATGATTCATAAGAGCCTGAATCACACCGATATACGTTTCAATATTTAATCGGCTCTATAGACCTTCACCTAAATAATTGCACGGCGTTATCGGTCAAAATCCTCGACAACGTACCCTATGTACGCCTTACTCGGATTTTTCCCTCTATCCTTGTGCAATTAATTATCTGAAGGTCTATAACTGACTGAGGACGACGAGACTAAGAAAATCCCTTTCAACAATTTTATAGAGGCGGCGACCGAGAATGTCAAGGGCTTTTGGCTGGCCGGTTTCCTCTTGCCAAACATCTCTTTTTGGACTAAAGAGTGTAAAAAAGCGTCCTGCGTGGTCAGGTTTGTCCCCTCTGTACGGGGA
>MAXM01000044.1 GCA_001751015.1 Desulfobacterales bacterium C00003106 | reverse complement strand
ATATTGGTATGTTTTTTTTAAAGTGCGAAAGTCGGGCTAAAGCTGTGATGCATAGTTGCGGAAGTTATTTCGTCCCCGTTCCTTAGAAAAGGAAATATGTTTACCGGCATCATAGAAGCACAGGGGACTTTGAGGAAGGTGGCGCGGGCCGGTGAGGGGATGCGGCTTTGTATAGAGGCCGGGTTTTCCCTCAAAGAGATGGATGTAGGAGACAGCATTGCCATAAACGGGGTATGCCTGACCGTAGTTTCAATCTCGGGACGCACATTCGAAGTGGATGTCGCGCCTGAGACTCTTTCAAAGACGACGTTAATGGATGCGAAACAAGCCGAAGGCGTGAATCTGGAACGAGCGCTCCGGCTTTCGGATCGGATAGACGGGCACCTCGTGTCAGGGCACGTGGACGGAATCGGGACTGTGAGGTCAAGGCGTTCGTCGGCAAACGCAATACTTGTCGGCATAGAGGTTCCCGAGGATTTGGGACGGTATATTGTCAGGAAAGGCTCGGTTGCTGTTGACGGCATCAGCCTCACTGTGAATCGATGTGACAGCGCCTCTTTTGAGGTGAGTATCATTCCTCATACCGCTGAAATAACCACGATAGGAAGAAAAAAGATCGGTGGTCGTGTGAACATTGAAACAGACATGATCGGAAAATATGTGGAGCGTTTCGTTAAACACTACACAGGCGGGAAAGAGGATAGCAAACCACCCGTTGATATGGAGTTGTTGACAAGGACAGGTTTTATATAAGGAACGGGGATCGGTTTTTGGGAAAAAAAGGAGTAGTCAAGGATGTCTAAGATAACGATTGAAGAGGCGATTAAAGAAATACAACAGGGCCGGATGGTGATTCTGGTTGATGATGAGGACAGGGAAAACGAGGGCGATCTCACCATGGCCGCTGAAAAGGCAACGCCTGAGGCGATCAATTTTATGGCTACACATGGAAGGGGTCTGATCTGCTTGTCTCTGACTCAGGATAAGGCGGATTCACTGGATCTTCCGTTAATGGTGGACGACAATACCTCCCAGTTCCAAACGGCGTTTACTGTCTCGATTGAGGCCAGTCGCGGCGTGACAACCGGGATATCTGCTGCAGACCGGGCTACGACCATAGTGGCTGCGGTTGCAGATGATGCCAAACCCCGTGACCTTGCAAGACCCGGGCATGTGTTTCCCTTGAGGGCCCGCCGGGGAGGGGTAATAGTAAGAAGCGGGCAGACAGAGGGGTCCGTGGACCTCGCACGCCTTGCCGGAATGACGCCCGCAGGCGTGATCTGCGAAGTCATGAAAGAAGACGGAACAATGGCGAGGATGCCGGACCTTGAGGGATTCTCCGAACAACATGGCATAGGTATCTGCTCGATTGCTGATCTGATTGAATACAGGATGAGGAAAGAATCCTTTGTCCATCGTGTGGCGTCTACCAAAAAGATCCCAACGGCGCACGCCGGGGAATTCAGACTGATTCTGTATGAGAATGACGTGGATAACTTCCTGCACATTGCGCTGATAAAGGGTGAGATCGACCCGGAAAAACCGGTCCTTGTGAGGGTTCATTCCGAATGCCTCACCGGCGATGTCTTTGGGTCTCTGCGATGTGACTGCGGAGATCAGCTTCATGCGGCCATGGAGCAAATTTATAAAGAAGGGGCAGGCGTGCTTCTTTATGTACGCCAGGAGGGACGAGGAATCGGCCTCGTTAATAAGATCAAGGCCTATGCCCTGCAGGATGAGGGTCAAGATACGGTCCAGGCAAACAAGTCTTTGGGGTTCAAGTCCGATCTGCGTAACTATGGCATCGGCGCTCAGATACTGGTCGATCTCGGGATTCGGAAGATGCGCCTTATGACCAATAATCCCAAAAAGATCATCGGGCTTGAAGGGTATGGTCTCAGTGTCGTGGAACAGATTCCGATAGAGATTCCGAGCAACAGATACAACAAGGATTACCTGAAGTGCAAGAAGACAAAGATGGGACATATCTTGAGTATAAAGTAAGTGGTTTGATTGGTCGAATGGTTGAGTCGTTGGTCGAACAACATTTGAGAGGATGCGAATAATGCCGAAGATCTATGAAGGACAACTTTCAGCCGCAGGGAAAAGATTCTGCCTCGTGGTGAGCAGGTTTAACGATTTCATAGGCGATCGTTTGGTCGGAGGCGCTGTTGACGCCCTTGTCAGGAGCGGGGGAGAAAAAGATAATATTGATATTGTCAAGGTCCCCGGGGCCTTTGAGATTCCGTTGATAGCAAAGCAGATGGCCGGCAAGGGGTCTTATCATGCTGTCATCTGTCTTGGAGCGGTGATCAGGGGAGCTACGCCGCATTTCGAATATGTATGCGCAGAGGCGTCAAAGGGGATTGCACAGGCCTCACTTGACACCGGTGTGCCTATTACCTTCGGTATTCTGACCACGGATACTATAGAGCAGGCCATAGAACGCGCCGGAACAAAGGCGGGCAACAAGGGATGGAGCGCTGCGGTTGCAGCTATTGAGATGGCAAGTCTGATAGAGTCACTGAACGGATAAAGAACAAAGTGGGAAATCGACGGCGAGCAAGAGAACTCGCAATGCAAGCTCTTTTTCAAGCAGACGCAAACAACGACTACTCTCCTGAAAAAGTGAGGTTGTTCCGTGAAAACTTTGAGGTGTCGAAGGACGTAATACCTTTTTTTTCGCGTTTGACTGCGGGAGTCATTGAGCACAAGGATGAAATAGACCAGTGCATACATCGGGTTTCAACCAATTGGAAAATCAGCCGGATGTCTCGCGTCGATCGCAATGCTATGCGGATCGCTGTCTTTGAGATACTCTATTGTGACGACATCCCTTTCAAGGTCTCTATTGACGAAGCTGTCGACTTGGGGAAGAAATACGGCACCAAAGATTCCGGCGCGTTTATCAATGGAATATTAGACAGCATACACGCATCTGCTACCAGCCCTCCTTAAAACCGAGTTCACAAAGCCTTTTCAGCATCGTTTTGTCCGGTATCTTATAAAGGGTATAAGTCCTTTCATTTAGGCTGGTATTTTGGGGAACGCAAAACCACCCGAGCTTTTTGTCGTGCCACAAGCCCCATGTTATGGGCAGGAGTCCATAGTCGACATTCTGCACTTCGGCGCGCAGATGTTTTTTCCGCAGAAATCTCGCCGCGGTTACGAGATGATTCCCGTTGTCGCCGACATAGTAGACCGCCTTGTCTGCCGGCGTTGCAGTAAATTCAAAGGCGTGCACGGGCAATGCTTCCACCTTTTCAGGACGATCCCGCCACACCTTAATAATATCACTAATATATTTCCTGTCGACCTTATGAGAAGTAATGAAGGTCATTAGCGGGTCAATTGAGGTCTCTATGGTCTCGTTCTTTGGAGCAAACTGCCAGAAAGGGTAGATATGATCAACATCAACTGTTGATTCAATGATAATCTTTTCGAGCATGTCCATTGTTCTGATCACCCCCTGTCACACTCTTTTTTATGGTTCATCGTGGATTAGTATGAATATCTTCGACCTTGATTATGCTTTCGGTTGTTTCAAACTTACTGTGGGGAGCGGCTTTCCAGCCGCGACTGTTTTGGCAAGAATGCCGCTCCCACATATAGATTAGATAGTTTTCACACTAATCCGCGATGACTCTACACTTATCAGATATCTTGCTTGTTGACAAA
>MAXM01000043.1 GCA_001751015.1 Desulfobacterales bacterium C00003106 | reverse complement strand
ATTTGAGATCGAACAAATTTAACCCAAATCTATGCGCCTACTTGGGGAAGTTATTCCGTCCCCATTCCTAATCTCCATGAATAAAAAAAGCAGAGAGAGATCTATTCCACAAAAGGCGAAACAGACCGTCGCCGCTGTTTCACATCGCCGCGACGGCGCTTGGCCTCCAGGCGCCTGATCCTGGATGAGACTGTCGAGTGTGTCTTGCGACGCGGTACCGGTTTCCTGGCGGCTGCGCGGACCAACTCAACCAGCCGCCCGATCGCATCCCTGCGGTTCTGCTTTTGAGAACGGAATCTGCATGCATTTATGATCAACACGCCCTTTTCGGTAATCCGCTTTCCCGACAAACGAATCAGACGCGTGCGGACGTCAGCGGGAAGGCTGGGAGAGTTGCGCACGTCAAAGCGGAGCTGCACCGCCGTAGCCACCTTGTTCACGTTTTGGCCACCCGGTCCCGAGGCATGAACAAATTCCTCATGGATTTCCATTTCGTCAATCGCAATCGTGTGTGTGATCGGAATCATGCTCCGGCAGCCTCATCCATTACCTTATTTCCGCAGTTTCCTTTTTCCTGAATTGAGCGTTTCAAATAACGGGAGAATTCTTTTCCTGGAAGGCGGCAGGAAAAAGGAGTGTTCCTATATCTTTGAAACCGCGAAGCCATACAAAATCACAACAATATATGACTCCACTCCAAGATTATCAAGACAAAATCAGGAACAGAGTTGCGAAAGCTCCTTTTTGGAACAAGATTTCCGTCAATATCTTGACGTGCCCATTGAGGTTTGACGCGAGACAGGGGCGCGATGGTCTGCCAACACACCATATCCATCAGGGCTCAAACATCTTGATTGCAAACAAGGGGTCGGGGTTCAGGGTTACCTTGTTTTTTCCCCCGAGCCCCAAGCATGGCACAAAGGTTGCTACATGCACGGTTGAAGAACAAAAGCAAGTTTTGCGAAAAGGAGTTTTTTATGGACATAGCAACCATTTTGGGCATTCTGTCGGCGTTCGGCCTTGTGATCATTGCTATCTTCATGGGAGGCGGTCTCGGGATGTTTGTCAATATCCCATCGTTAATGATTGTGCTGGGAGGGACCATGGGCACAACATTAATCAGCTATCCCCTGAAGGATGTCCTCGGGGTTATCCGGGTTGTAAGGAATGTCTTGTTTAAGAAAGAGGCTTCCGCAAAGCGGCTGATCAGAACATTTATTGATCTTTCGACAAAAGCAAGGCGTGAAGGGATACTCGCGCTTGAGTCGGAAATAGATGGCATTGATGAGGGGTTTCTGAAGAAGGGTGTTCAATTGTCCATAGACGGATTCGAGCCCCAGTCCATACGAGATGTGCTCGAAAATGAAGTTGAATTCATCCAGGGGAGGCACAATCTCGGCGCGGAGATATTTACTACCATGGGGACTTTTGCGCCTGCCCTCGGAATAATTGGAACCTTGATAGGGTTGGTGCAACTGCTCCAATCCATGGATAATCCGGGCGCAATCGGACCTGCCATGGCAGTGGCGCTCTTGACCACATTCTACGGTTTGATCATGGCAAATCTTTTCTGCATGCCTATAGCCGGGAAATTAAGGGCCCGCAGCAAGGAAGAGGTCTTGATGAAAGAACTGATGATCGAAGGAGTGCTCTCAATCGCAAGGGGTGACAATCCCAGAATCGTGGAACAGAAGCTTCAGACCTTTGTTCCGCCGAATGTGAGAGAGTCGTTTTTTAAATAAGGAACTGGGACGAAACAACTCGGATCATTGTCATCTTATTTTACCGAATTAGTAGTACAGTGAGGATTGTGCGAAAACAAAAAAAGGTCTGAGTTGAGAGGACTTATGAGCAATATCTTATCACAAGAGGAAGTAGACAGCCTTCTGCAGGGGGTGTGCGGGGGAGAACTTGAGACCGAGACAGATCTGCCTGTTGAATCTTCTGATGTCGGAGTCTACGACTTTCACAGTGGAGGCAGGACGGTTCGAGGGAAAATGCCATCCCTCCAAATAATAAATGAACGATTTGCCGGAAGTTTCAGGACAAGTCTTTCAAATGCTCTCAGGAATCTGGCGGACATAAGCATATTCTCTACCGATGTAATCAAGTTTGGAGAATTCATCCGGTCCCTTCCGGTTCCTGCAAGCCTTCACGTTTTCCGTATGGAACCACTGCGGGGACATGGCATTTTCGTCATGGAAGGCAAATTGGTTTTCAGCCTTGTAGATCTGTTTCTTGGGGGGTCAGGGGCCGGAAATGTCAGGATAGAGAGTCGCGATTTTACAGCTATCGAAGACAACATGATTCAGAAGGTTGTCAAAATGGGTCTAAAGGATTTTGAATCAGCCTGGAACCAGGTGCATGAGTTGAGCGTAACCCTTCTCCGCTCGGAGACAAACCCGCAATTCGCCACAATAGTCCCTGCTGATGAGCTCGTAATAGTAATTAGATTTGATGTGGAACTGGAGAAAACAGCCGGAAACCTCTTGATGTGCATACCGTATTCGATGATTGAGCCTATCAGGACGAAGTTGACCGCTGGATTTCAGAGTGACCATCTCGAAGTGGACGCCGCCTGGAAAACACGGCTGCAAAACAGATTGGAAGAGGCTATGGTCAACATGGCCGTGTCTCTTGGTTCTTGTGAGATGACAGGGAGAAGGTTCCTGGAGTTAAAGGTTGGAGATATCATTCATCTCGACAAGTCATCGGAAGATACGGTGACCGTCGATGTTGAAGGGGAACCGAAATTTTATGGCGTTGCCGGACTCCTGAGAGGGAAGAGGGCGATAGAAATAAAAGAAAGAATACCAAGGAGGAGTGAGTGATGAGAGAAAACAGCGCGGTTTTGGAGGAACGGGAAGATGCGACTGCAGATAACGGCAAAAGTGAAGCCTCAAATGCATCCGGGCAAAATCTGTCGCAGGAAGAACGAGGAAAACCCGAAAAAGCGCGTCCGATCGATTTCATACTTGATATCCCGCTGGGGATATCCGTGGAGTTGGGCCGGACCCGTATGGTTGTCAATGATCTTCTTCAATTAGGGCCGGGTTCCATAGTTGAGCTGAACAAGAGCGCCGGGGAACCTATGGAAATACTGATAAATAACAAGCTGGTTGCCAGGGGCGAGGTGATTGTAGTGAACGAAAAACTCGCTGTCAGGTTAACCGATATAGTCAGCCCGATAGAACGTATTGAGTCATTCAAGTAGCAAGGAACGGGGACGAAATAACTTCCTCAACTATGCATCACAGCTTCAGGCTACCTTTGCCCGATCTCAAATCCCAAAAGCATCAAAATAGCTTGCTATTCCATCAACTTTTGTAATTTGAGATCGAACAAATTTAACCCAAATCTATGCGCCTACTTGGGAAAGTTATTCCGTCCCCGTTCCCAACCTTGATTGGCATTATTCTTGCTTCTGGTATTAAGGTAACTGATGCGTTGAACCAAGTCATGCCGCTTGTCAGGGAAAAAGAAGACCAAACGGCAGGCAACACAGAACAATCAACGGAGAATCAATATGAATCAGGCACGCGGTTTGAGACAGATGGTGGATAGAGAGGCGGGCCGGCCGGACCCAACGCCGGGTTTATCAGAGGGGATACCGCGTGTAATCGCCGTTACGAGCGGCAAGGGCGGTGTCGGGAAGACCAATATCGCAGGGAATCTTGCCATAGCTTTCAGGAGGATGGGAAAACGCGTACTGATACTTGATGCGGATCTTGGATTGGCCAATCTTGATATCATATTCGGTCTGACTATAGAGCATAACATAAAGCATGTCATTAGCGGAGAAAAGTCCCTTTCTGATGTTCTTGTAAGGGGACCCGAAGGTATCTGCATCATACCGGCAGGCTCCGGCATGCAGGACCTTGCGGAATTGACAGGGGGTCAAAAACTTGACCTTTTGAGCGAATTTGACCGCGTGGACGATTCATTCGACATATTCCTGATTGATACATGCGCCGGGATTTCCTCAAATGTAACATACTTCAATATCGCGGCGGGGGAAAGAATTGTCGTGGTGACACCGGAACCGACTTCCATTACCGATGCTTACGCACTTATCAAGGTGCTGTATACGAAACATGGGACTAACACGTATAAGATTCTGGTAAATATGACAACAGGCCCAAGGGAAGCCGAATTCGTGTACAGGAATCTGAGCAACGCGGTCGATAGATTCCTCGGCAACGTGTCCATGGACTATGTAGGCTTTATACCCACGGATGCCAATTTTGGCAAGGCTGTGAGAAAACAGCAGCCCATTATCGGTCTTTATCCTGAAACAGCAGCAAGTAAAAGCATTACGGAAATAGGAAAACAGATAATTGAATCTTCAAATAAAGACGTTTGTGACGGAAATATAAAATTTTTCTGGAAAAAAATCATAGGCTTTTACTAAGACCGGGAGGGCAAGATGATGCAGCAAGCCAATCAAGAGACTGTTTATTCGAATTTCGGGACGGCGTCCTGTGGCGGGAACATGATGCAACAAACCAATCAGGCAAGTCATTATTCGAATTCCGGGACTGTCTTATCTGATGAGGAGCGGAGGGACATGGTCCTTCAATACGCGCCGTTTGTAAAGTACATAGCCGGAAAGATGGCCATGAAGATCCCTCCCAGCATATCCCTTGATGAGTTGATAAGCGCAGGCTCCCTGGGGCTGGTTGACGCGATAAACAAGTTTGAACCGGAACGCGCAATTCAGTTTAAGACCTATGCGGAATTCAGGATCAAAGGGGCGATACTCGACGAGCTGCGGGGTATGGATCAATTCTCGCGCTCAATCAGGAAAAAAATTCAGGCACTTGAGAAAGCGATTTGCACGGCTGATGCAAAATTTGGAAGACCCGCTGAGGATTTGGAGATCGCCGAGGTGATGGGAATCGGACTTAAGGAATATTATGAGCTGATCGCAGAGGTTCAGGGATGTTCCGTATTAAGCTTAGACGAGCAGATTAAGGTCGATTCCGGCGACGCTGATTCATACGAGACATACAAAAACCAGATCAAAAGCGTCAAAACAGCGCTTGATCACGTAGACAGGATAGAACTGAAAAAAGTGGTTGCCGATGCCCTCAAGACTCTTTCATCAAAAGAGCAGATGGTTGTGTCACTATATTATTATGATGAATTGACGCTAAAGGAGATTGGAAGCGTCATGGATTTGACGGAATCGAGGATTTCGCAGATACAGACCAAGGCAATCATCAAACTGAAGAGCCGTTTGAAATCATATTACCAGCCTTAGGAATGGGGATATAGAGAGGATCGAGTAGGTCAGAAAATAAGAAAAGAGAAACTCTATAGTCTTTCAGATAATTAATTGCACAAGGATAGAGGGAAAAATTCGAGTAAGGCGTACATTGGGGTACGTTGTCGAGGATTTTGACCGATAACGCCGTGCAATTATTCAACCTGTGCGGTTAGCTGTTAGCGTTTTAGCATTGAAAAGGGGTGGAAATGAGAGATTTTGGAGAACTTAATCACCAGGTCAATGAGGTAAAGG
>MAXM01000042.1 GCA_001751015.1 Desulfobacterales bacterium C00003106 | reverse complement strand
CGCCTCAACACCTGAAAATGCAAATTTATTTTTGGGCGAACCCTTACGTCCCAAATGCCATTGGAGGGTCATGGAACGGTCATCAGGAGGCGTACGAAAGGATCGGATCACGGATTGAGATCGTACTTTTTTATTTTGGTCCTCAAGGTTTTCCTGTCAATTCCGAGTGATTCGGCGGTCCTGGTTATGTTTCGGTTGAAACGCTCCAGCATCTTGCCGATATGCTCGTGTTCCAACTCTTCGAGCGTGGTCGGTTCCGGTGGAGAGATACCGGAAAACGTGGTGTTTGAATATACGAGATCCTGGAATGTAATGGTCTCGCCGCGAGAAAAAATGATAAGCCGTTCCAGCATGTTTTCCAGTTCCCGTACGTTGCCGGGCCATGCGTAGTTCTCCATGGCGTCAAGGGCGTCTTTCGAGAGACCATGGATAGTCTTGCCCTGTCTGGCGCTGTAGATATCGAGAAAATGATCCACAAGCAGAGGAATATCCATCCTTCGATCACGAAGAGGGGCCAGATGAATCGAGACCACGTTCAGGCGGAAGAAGAGGTCTTCTCTGAACTCCCCTTTACGGATTGCCTTCTTGAGGTCCTTGTTTGTAGCCGCAATAATACGTGTGTCCACCTTGACTACCTTGTGACTGCCGACCTTGGACACAGCCTTTTCCTCAACCGCCTTCAGCAATTTTGCCTGTATGTCCAGGTTGATATTGGCTATCTCATCGAAAAAAATTGTCCCTCCGTTTGCCATCTCAAACTTGCCGTACTGTGTGCTGTCGGCCCCGGTAAAGGCGCCTTTGACATGTCCGAACAACTCGCTTTCAAACAGTGTCCTTACAAGTGAACCACAGTCAACAACAACAAAAGAGTGATCCTTTCGCTGACTCATGGCATGGAGCTTGTGCGCCACCAATCCTTTTCCGGTTCCGCTTTCCCCCTGAACAAGAACCGTGCTGTCAGTTGGAGCCGCCATCCTGATCATTTCTTTAACCTTGGCCATCTCAGGGCTTTGGCTTACGATCTCTTTCTGTGTTTCTTTTTGTCTCAGTGTCTGCCTGAGGATGACGTTTTCTATGTTGAGTTGACGGTTTTTGAAAGCGCGCTCCACTGTTCTCCGCAGTTCGTTCGGTGTAAAGGGCTTGGTAAGGAAATCAAAGGCCCCTAACTTGATGGCCTTCACCGCTGTCTGGATGGTGCCATGGCCTGTGATAATCACTACTTCCGCCTCCGGATCCTCGGCCTTGATCTTTTGAAGCGTCTCCATGCCGTGTTCATTCGGGATTTTGAGATCAAGGATTATGACGGCAAAGGACCATCTGTTCAGGAGCGCAATTGCTTCTGAACCTCTTTTTGCCAGCATAACGTCGTGTCCGCTTTTTGAGAGTGCCTGAGAACAGGCGTCTCTCATTGCGGAATCGTCGTCAACCACCAATATATTGATACTTGTTTCCAAGGGTTTCAGACAGTTCCTTTTGGAGGGTTTGAAAGAAAAAGCGTGAACGTGGTGCCTTCTCCCACCACACTATCGACCTCTATGTTCCCGCCATGGAGTTTGACAATGCCATGACATATGGAAAGACCAAGACCTGTTCCCTTCCCACGCTCTTTTGTCGTGAAAAAAGGTTCAAAAATACGGTTCAGGTGTTTTTCTGATATGCCGCAGCCGGTGTCCGAGAACTGAACAATAACACCGTTTCCGTCAGGTGCCGGCCTGGAGCGAAGGACTATCGCCCCCGAATTATTCATGGCTTCTCCTGCATTTATTATGAAATTAACAAAAAGCTGCTCCAGTTTGTTTTCGTCTACAACTATTTCGGGAAGATCAGGGTCAAGCTCATAGGAGATCCGGATGTTTTTCAGGAGTACATGCCCTTCCATGAAATAGACTGTGCTCTTGAGTACGTGATTGACCTGGGTCTTTTTCAGAGAGAGCGTCTCTGTGTGCGCAAAATCAAGAAGACTTTTTACTATGATCTTGCACCGGTTCGCCAGCTTGACAATCTTTATTATGTTTTCTCTGTGCTCATGCCCCTCGGGCATATCTTCAAGCAGAAGATGGCTGTATATCAGAATTCCTCCAAGGGGAGTGTTCAATTCATGGGCAACTTCACTCGCCACATTTCCTGCGGCAGCGAGCCGCTCGGAACTAAGCGCCTTTTCATTATGACGATGAGAATTATCCTGCACAACGATTTCCAATCAAAGGGTATATGGCGGCCTTCATTTTCCGTCCCCGTTCCTTACGCTTTTCCCTCGAAAGATACATTCATCGCCTTGCCGGCTTATGAAGGCAGCCGCTCCTGTTTTTTTGCAAGGAGAATGACCGATTTTTGGCAATAATGTCACACTATGCAGACAAAAGTCAACCTTGGGAACGGGGACGAAATAATGCATCACAGCTTCAGGCCGCCTTTGCCCGATCTCAAATCTCGAACGTATCAAAATAGCTTGCTAGTCCATCAACTTTCGCGGGAGCGAGGATTTCAAGCCTGTCGCTCAAGGCATTGCTGCTGACGTTAAACGTGTGTTGCAACATTGTACACGAGTAGAAAGTGGTTTTGAATCGCTTGCGATCGACACCCTGGTTGACGAATATGCGGCAGGCGATTCAGATTTCAACGACCA
>MAXM01000041.1 GCA_001751015.1 Desulfobacterales bacterium C00003106 | reverse complement strand
TTACAAAGACCCATCCTTTTTTCCTAAGAACCATTTTTTCCTCAACGGCGGCCACCTTTGCCCTGGCCCTGTCCTTTGCCTTGGCCCTGTCCTCCGCCTCGGCTTTGTCCGGAGTTTCCTCTTCCTCCGCCTTTGTTACATCCGCCTTGACCCTTGCCTGTTCGTGGCCCCTGGCCCTGTGGACCTGTTTTGTTACCTCTTGGCATAAAACCCACCTCCCTTGTTTGAAAAAAACGGGCATTACATCTTTCACATCCTCCGCCACGTTTGCGACGTTTGCGTCCGCAACCCGGCATCAGAAACGCAGGGGTTATCTTGATGCCCCTTGCATACAGATCAAGCACCTTATCAGCGCTGCCCGTGATAAACGGAATCAGCTCTATTCCCGTCTCTTCAATAATATTTGCAGGTAACTCCGAAATAGCGCCGCATATCAGCACCGCGACATCCAGCTCGCTCAGTCTGTCTGCCATACGGGAAGGCAAGTCAGGGACAAACGGCTCATAACGCCTCTTTGTCACTTCCTTATTTTCGATTTCCGCAATAAGAAGCATCTGAGCGGAATCAAAGACCGGGGAAATCCGGTCTTCCCAGACGGTAAGCGCCATTTTCATCTTTGATCTGCCTCCCTTGCCCGAATATAAAGCAAACAACATGCCATGATTATAACCGTATGAATTTATTGAGACGGGTATGTTTTATTAAGAAATAAAATATAGAAAAGAAAGCATTGCCGCGACTCTGTCAGGGGTTATAGTAGTCTGTATGCGACTCTACGTGACCGATGTTTCAGCTTGATATACCTCGGAAGGTTATAAATTGCGTTTTTTTCGGTGAGCAATGAGCATCAAGAGCAAGGCGCGAAGGTGCGGAATAGCAAGCTATTTCAAGCCTGAGCAACACAGCTATTGATGTTCATGGCCGGCGAAAAATCGCAAGTTATGGCCTTTCGAGGTATAGTACGAGGATTTCCATTTCTTGACAGGATGTGCAGGATGCCTAAGATATGAGGTAACCGTTCAAGGGTTCAGGGTTCACCGACAATGTGAACCGTTGATTCGTGAGTTCTGAATGGGAAAGGTATGAGAATAGAACGATTTGAGGATAACGAAAGCTAAGAACGGGGACGGAATAACTTTCCCAAGTAGGCGCATAGAGTTGGGTCAAATTTGTTCGATCTCAAATCACAAAAGGTGAGGGAATAGCAAGCTATTTTGAGGTTTTTGGGATTTGAGATCGGGCAAAGGTGGCCTGAAGCTATGATGCATAATTGCGGAAGTTATTTCGTCCCCGTTCCTAAGGAAGGGGGTTGAGACCTCGATGCAGGTCTGTGTGGCGACGTTGCGGGGGAACCTATTTCGTCCTGTTTAACAAGTCTCTGTAGGTCTCGGTTAATTTTATGAATTTATCATGATCCCCGCCTTTGTCGGGGTGGAGTTTTTGTGCCATGCGGCGGTAAAGGCGTGTGAGACCTCGCTTTGTCATCTTTTCTATGCTTGCCCTTGTCACACCAAAGAGCGTGCCGGCCTCATCCAGGTTCACGGAGCTTTTTTTCGCAGGCGCCGTATAAAACCTCTTGGCGTCAATGAAGTTCCGCAGGTAGTCATCCAGGAAAGAACTCCGCTGGAATTCGGTGTCAAAGTACATGATCACATAACGGATCATGTATTCATGCAGGCCGCCTCCCTTGTTCATCCCTTGCCAGAAGGAAGGATCGCTGTTGAGGCGGCATATCTCGGCAAGGAAGTGTCTGTCCACATCGTCCTGGTCCAGAGCCTCGGGCATTATCTTTGCGGAGAGTTGGGTAAAAAACCTCTGCAGATCGCATATAACATAGACGTATCTTTTGTGTTCATATGGATCAAGGTCTGTTTCCATGTTCAGGAAATGTTGTTCGATCTCGTCCCTTGATTTGTCGCAGAGCACGGCAAACAGCCTCGGAGATGCGCGTCCGATTCTGCTTTGATCTATTTCACCGGATCTCAGATAATGCATCCGCCGCTTATCAAACAGGTGAATCTCTCTTTGTAACCGCTCTTCATCTTCCCGGCTAAGCGCCCTTGTCTGTTTCTTTTTTCCTCTCTGCCTGAAGGATCCCACCGCATATCTGATCTCCGGGTCTACGAAACACCAGAATATGTCCTCCAGTTCGTCTGCGTCCGGTTCTTGGCCAAAAGATCCCAGTCTTTCTTCCACGACCTCATCGATATAGTAGGCATTGCCTCCCGGATAGACAATATAATCTGATGGATCAGTACCGAGATCACAAAGCTCCCGGCTCCGCAGATATTTACCGTCTCTGTAGGACTCCCTGATAAAATATCTAATTCTGTTTCCGACTACTTTTCGGGCAAGATACATGATTACCAGTGTGCTTCCACATTTGCGCTCTTTGCAACAGACAGTTTACCTTCGTTAAAGGCCTTTACCGCGTCTTTCACGCTGCCGCTCGCATCATTGACCACCTTTATTCTTGCGGCATCAAGCGTCTTGAAGGCATTGGGTCCGCAGTAACCTGTAAGCAGAACCTCCGCTCCCCTGTCGCTTACCATGGTGCCGGCCTGAATACCCGCACCTCCAAATGCGTTTGCATTCTCGCTGTTATCCAGGACCTCGAACTCAAGGGTTTCCGAATCAACTATGAGTATATATGCCGCGCGTCCAAAACGGGGATCGACTTCAGAATCAAGATCGGTCCCTCTTGATGTGACTGCTACTTTCATTCGCTCGTTCTCCTTATGCTTATACTGCTCCACCGCCCCCGCCGCAGACCTGGTTCTCTGTGATCATGGGGAGATTATCTGCTATCAGGTCTTCCACCACAGGTCTTGTGTCAGGCCTCTGCGCATCATAATAGACATCAATGCCGACCTGTTTGAACCCCATGAGCGGCCGCATGCCGATGCCGCCGACTATCAAGGCGGTTACGTTATGGCCGGCCAGGAGGTTTACAGGCACCATACACCCGCCCTGTACATGCTCCTGGTTCTGAGTTGTGGATACCTTTGCGATCTCTCCGTCTTTGACATCGATAAATGTGAACACATCACAGTGTCCGAAATGGCCTGATCTCTGACCGTCCAGCCCGCCATTTCCCATGGATGGAACAGCTATTCTACCGTTTTTCATGACGTACAATTCTCCTTATTAATAATTATGGGTTCGCTCAAAAATAACTTCACATTTTGATGAACCGATCCATCCCTCATGCCTGCGTTGCTCGTCGGTTAAACAGTGGCTGCGTTGCTCGTCGGTTAAATAGCCCGCTATTCGCCCTCCTCGCGCCTTGCCATGCGGGCGCCTCGACCCCTGAAAATGTAAATTTATTTTTGAGCGAACCATAGTAACCCTCTACAGTTGTTTGTCCCTATTAGCCTTCTACCTTCAGTCTATCCACCTGAATAATTACAAAGGTTTTTACTTACCACTCATTGCAGGCGAAGTCACGATCTGTTTCCAGATCCGTTGAACCGCCGTGCATACTTCTAATTTTTCATTATATTCAAAAATGGTCTTTCCTTTAATCATCGATTTCGTAAAAACAGGATCAAAAGGAATGCGCCCAAGCACGCTTATTCCCTTCTTTTTTGCCAGGTTTTCAATGGCCTCTGTCTGATCGGGATTCAGATCATATTTATTTACACATATCATTCCCGGCACTCTGAAATGAGCGGCAAGCTCTGCGACACGTTCCATATCGTGCAGACCTGAGACTGTCGGCTCTGCGACAATGAGCACTACACTGGCTCCGCCGACCGAAGCGATAACAGGACACCCTATGCCCGGAGGTCCGTCCGTGATAATCAGGTCGAGCTTGTTTTTTTCCGCAAGCTTTTTTGCCTCCTGCCTTACAAGGCTGACCAGCTTGCCGGAGTTCTCCTCGGCGATGCCCAGCCTGGCATGGACCATAGGACCGAAGCGGGTTTCTGAAATGAACCACTCACCGCAGGTATTTATCGGAAAATCGATGGCCCCTTCCGGACAAAGGTCAACGCAGACGCCGCATCCTTCGCATTCAAGCTGATCGACCACAAAGTTTTCTTTGATTGCATCAAACCTGCAAAGATCGAGGCAAAGACCACATTCGGTGCATTTCTCCGGGTTGATCACGGCAGTTCCGCCGCCCTGGAAATCCTGACGCTCTTTTATTTCCGGATCCATTAGCAGGTGAAGATCTGCGGCGTCCACATCAGCGTCACAAAGCACCATGTTTTCAGCAAGAGATGCAAAGGCTGCGGTCAGACTTGTCTTGCCGGTGCCGCCCTTGCCGCTTATCACAACTATTTCTCTCATTCTTTCTCCTCGCGCTCTGCCGTTTTCTTAATCTGATTGTATAATTTGAGAAATGTTTCCTTCCATTCCGGCATAGCCTCAACCATAAGTTCGCCCCTTGAATATGTCTCGGCGATTCGCCGGTCAAAGGGAATCTCCATGAGAATCGGCAGGCCTTCCTTTGCCGCATACTCTTTTACGCCGCTGTCGCCCATGTCTGAGCGGTTGATGACCAGCCCGCTCGGAATATCGAGGATCTTGACAGCCTCAACAGCCAGTTTTAGATCGTGCAGACCGAAAGGCGTGGGCTCGGTTACCAGCAGAACAAAATCGGCTCCCTTCATTGCAGCGATAACAGGACAGGATGTTCCAGGCGGTGCATCAATAATAGTGGTTATGTCCGGACGCGTAAACGATCGCACCTTTTTGATCAAGGGGGGAGACATGGCTTCGCCGACCCTGAGGCGACCATGCACAAACTCTATGTTATCCCTCCGCCCTCTTTCAATCAAGCCGAGTTCACGGCCCGTTTCAGTGATTGCATCTTCCGGGCATACCTCCACGCATCCGCCGCAACTGTGGCACAGCTCAGGAAATGTCAGAACCGCCTTTTCAAGGACCGTGATTGCTTTGAACCGGCATATTTCCGAGCATTTTTTGCAGAAGGTGCATTTTGTCTCATCTATTTCCGGGACCGGCGTAAAGACCGCTTCTTGCTTTTCGATTATTGGATTTAAAAAAAGGTGGGCATTGGGCTCCTCGACATCGCAGTCGAGAATCTGAACGCCCGTTTCAATGGAAACCGCCATGTTCGTGGCAACGGTTGTCTTTCCGGTACCGCCTTTTCCGCTTGCAATACTTATAATCATCAGCCATGATCTCCAGAAAAAAATATAGGTCGGCAGGGCAGAACAGGACGTTTGCCTCAATTAACCGGTTCTACCGACCGTAAGGCTCAATACGCTTCTTAGATGCTGCATCAGCTTTTCCGCATGCTCTTTACCCGGCCCGGGAGGAAGTTGCATCAGCAGCCCCAGCCCTTCGCTTGCTTCATGAAATGCCTTGGGTGAAAGCCTGCTTACCGCGCTGCAGTTGACCAAAGGACTTGCAGCAACCAGGCTCCTGGCAAATTCAAGTCCTGTCATGTCTTTGAGTGTTTCATCTGTGACTACGAGATCAAAGGCATTAACAGGGACCATATCCAGGGCCTTGCCGCCTGATTCCGCCCAAGACATATTGATATCATCATGTTTTTCAATTGTCGATGTAAAACCGGACAAAGCATCCTTGTCAGAGCTTACTATTAGTATGTTAATCATCTGTTTTTCCCGGGGTGGACGGCGCTGCAGCGCCCTTTTCAAGGTCAGCTATTCGTTTGCTAATCGTATCAAGCGTCATTTGCACTGAACCTGCCTGGGCCTTCAGCATTTCGATCTCGGCTGCCTGGTCCTGCGTGTATGAAGGGACATATTGAGGCTGATTGGACCACCCAAACCGACCGGCACCTCCCGCTCTCATCCCAGGGCCATAGCCGCCCCTGAAACCGCGACCGTATCCCATGCCTCCGCCGGAACCGTAATTCCCGAAAAACCGGGTTCCGTATTCCGCGCTTGCATTGACGCAGAATCCTCTTCCTCCGCCCGTTGCCGGGCCTGCTCCCATTGGTCCGCTTCTGTCAAATCCTGGCATAATCTTCCTCCTTTCGGGGATGGGCCCTTCATTCATTACAAAGACCCATCCTTTTTTCCTAAGAACCATTTTTCCCTCAACGGCGGCCACCTTTGCCTTGGCCCTGGCCCTGTCCTCCGCCTCGGCCCTGTCCGG
>MAXM01000040.1:1290-6600 GCA_001751015.1 Desulfobacterales bacterium C00003106 | reverse complement strand
GTTGGGGGAAGCGCCGCCTGGAGGGACTGATCGCCGGCTCGGACATGGTCTTGTGCCCGGTCAACTGCAATAGTCACAACGCCTGCCTGAACGTCAAGAAGCTGTGCAAAAAACACTGCAAGTACGTCAAGATGCTTCCCAACTCCAGCGTGAGCGCCATTTCCCATGCATTACCGGGAAGCGCGCACGCAACTTGAGGAAGTTCCGGCCATAACCCGTCACTGAGAAAATGGGAGGTTCCAAATGACTACAACACAGGTGGAAACTTACGTGCAAGAACGGTTTAACATGGGGCTGCGTGAATTCATCAAACAGAAAGTAGGGGTGGAAAACCTCTACGACTATGAAGTCGCCGACATTATGAGCGTAGATAGTTCCTTGATCGGCAAATTGAGAAAACACCTTGGATTGAAAAAGGCCACGGTCTTTCCGAGGCAGTTTGAGCGGAGCTACGGCGAGGGCGCTGTAGAAAGATTCAAGAATATCATAGAGAAGCCGAACAACAGCCTGGCCGATGCAGCGAGGCATTTCGGGTTTTGCAGAGAATACTCCCGGCAGGTGTATGAAAAAATCTATGGATACCCCTATACCGAAACCTTCCGAAGCAAGCGGATGGAAAAAAGGCGCATACTGCTTGATGAGAGGATAAAACCCAAGCGTATCAGGTCATTGATCAAGGTCACAGAGAAGATGGAATCTATGGGCCTGAGTTCACACTTCACAACCCGGAAACATGTGCATGAGATATGGACGAACGGTTACAAACTTGTCCTGAGGACCACCTCAAAGCCTGTGATGATTGGGACAAAACGATATTTTCGTATCAGCAACAAGATCAATCCTGACTATGACTTCATCATCTGCGTATGCAAAGACAACGAAAAGGATATCCATTACGTTATCCCACAGCGTGCCATGCCGAAATGCGGCATCTACCTCATTCCCGGGGCAGGGCCTGGTGAAAGCAAATACACCCGGTTCAGGGAAGCGTGGCATCTCTTATTGGCCCATAAAAAGGGGAAAAAGAGGGCCGGCAGGAAATCAGAACTCCGACCAGGGTACATCAATTTCGGATCACGGGTTGATCAGAGAAATAGCCTGAGTTCAAGGATCAAGGCTGTAATCGATCATCGCCTATCCACACAGGGTGGTTAAAACCTAATGGAGGAATGGCTCGATTCTTTTCCACAATGGCTCTTTCCCCTGTCCGGACCTGGCAGAAAAGATTGTAAGCTGATCCGCTGGAAGGGCAAGCTCACGGGCGATTTTGTTTGCCTGTTGATGTTGCTTGGTTTTTGAGAGTTTGTCCGATTTGGTCAAAACAACAAGGGCCGGCATGTCGTACTGATGAAGCCATGACAGGAGTTGAACATCCTCTTTGCTCGGAGTTCTGCGGATGTCAATGATCACGATCACCGACTTGAGCAATCTGCGGCCCTTCAGATACTGCTCCACCATTGGCCCCCATTTTTTCTGAACATTTGCGGGGACCTTTGCATATCCGTATCCGGGAAGATCCACAAAATGAAATGAGTCGTTGACAAGAAAAAAATTGATGCACTGGGTCCGGCCGGGCGTGGAGCTTGTTTTTACAAGTTTTTTCCGGTTCAACAGTCTATTGATCAGCGATGACTTTCCAACGTTTGAACGACCTGCAAAGGCGATTTCGAAAAGCATGTCAGGTGGATATTGGGAAACGCGGACAGCGGATGCAACAAATGAGGCGGATGATGTTTTCATGAATAAAGGACTTCTGAATTGGATGGTCTTGTCATCTTTGCAATTCCGTGATAGCCGCTTCTGCTTTTTCGGTCAGATTGGGATCAGATGTCAGGGTCAGGACTTTGTTGAATGCATAAAGCGCTTTTTCAAACGACTGCAACTTAAGATATGACTGGCCCAGGTCATAATACGCGGCAGCAAAATCAGGGGCCTTTTCAACGGCTTTTTGGAAAGAGGCCAGAGCATCCTCATGGTCTTCCATCGCCATATAGGTGTGTCCAAGCCCCCTGTATGCGTTGGCCAGATCGACCCCGGCCTGTTCCGGAGCCACTTTTATGGCCTCCTCGAAAGACTCGACGGAACGATGATACTCCTCTTTTTCACGGTATGCGACCCCGAGATTGATCAAGGCAATGTGCGGTGTTCTGTAAAGAAGATCAGACCGTGCGCGATCATAGCACTCAATAGCCCTGTCCCACTGCTTCAGAATCGAATAGACAACTCCCATATTGTTTTGGGCTTCAGGATAGCGCGGTTTGAGTTTCAATGCCTTGTTAAAGTGGTAAAACGCCTGTTCGTAATCCCCTTTTTCCGCATAAACAAGCCCAAGATCATTATGAAGGACCGGGTCTTTTGAATTGAGTTTCTCTGCCTTGACGAATTCCTCAAGCGCGTGCGTAAATTCTCCTGCCCTGTAATACGACTCTCCAAGCCGACGTGATGCGTCCGCCTGTTTTTTCACCTCCTTGTTCCCCGCACAAGACAGGGTCCCTATGGTAAGGACCAGGAAGAACAACAAACCCGCTGACCTGAATGTCATAACACCTCTTCTCGTTCTGCGACGGTTCATGATCGAAACCCCTCTTCATACGAACAGTTTAGAACCTTATATCACTTTATTCAAGGGATATTCAATGATTCCTTCCGCGCCTATTCCTATCAGCTCGGGTATGAGATCGCGCACTGTTGCAGATGATACCACTGTTTCAACGGAAAACCAGTCAGATTTGTACAAAGGCGCTACGGTTGGGGCTCTAAGGCTTGGAAGCAGATCAACAGCTTGATCGAGCACATCTTTGGGCACATTCATCTTCAACCCGACCAGCTTTTCCCCTCTGAGCGCCCCCTTGAGGAGGAGGGCAATCTGCTGGATCTTCTCCCGTTTCTGCGGGTCCTCCCAGGCCGTGTGGTTTGCAATCAACCGGGTATTCGTCTGCATCAATTCATGTATAATCTTTAGTCCGTGGGCCCTTATGGTGCTCCCGGTTTCGGTTACTTCTACAATGGCGTCGGCCAGGCCCGAGACGACCTTGGCCTCTGTTGCCCCCCACGAAAATTCAGTCCGGATCGCAATCCCTTTTTCCTCGAAATACTTTTTGGTGAAGTTTATGAGCTCGGTGGCTACCTTCTTTCCTTCAAGATCCTTAATGGTCTTGATCTGAGAATCGTATGCTACAGCAAGCACCCATCTGGCCGGTCTCTGACTCACCTTGGAATATACGAGATCCTCGACCACGTATACGTCTGAACTGTTTTCCTCAATCCAATCCCTTCCCGTGAGGCCAACGTCCAATGTGCCGTTTTCAACATATACAGACATTTCCTGTGCCCTGCAGATAGCGCACTCAATACTCTCATCGTCTATTTCAGGAAAATAACTTCTTCCGTCTACCCTGATTTTCCACCCGGACCGCCTGAAAAGAGCAATAGTCGCATCCTGAAGGCTCCCCTTTGGTATGCCGAGTTTCAACCTACCTGTCACGCCTTCCATAGACCTCCTCCGGATCAAATATTTTATCGCCGTCAATAACGATGCCGCCCTCTTCTATCTTCCTGTAGAAGCAGCTGCGATATCCGGTATGGCACGCAGCCCCCCCGACCTGTTCGACCTTCAAAAGGACCGTATCGTTATCACAGTCTACGCGTATTTCCTTTATCAACTGGATATTTCCTGAAGTCCCGCCTTTTATCCAAAGTTCCTGCCGGGTTCGGCTCCAGTAAGTCGCCTTGCCCGTTTCAAGCGTTTTTTGCCACGCCTCTTCATTCATAAAGGCGAGCATTAACACTTCACCGGACACCGCATCCTGGACTATGACAGGGACAAGTCCGCCAATTTTTTCAAAATCCAAAGAAATCATACTGATCTCCTTATAGAAAGTTAAACAGTTTTTGTACTTAACTTCAATATTCATTGTCAAGAAGAAACTTGACCCAGCCTTTTTCCACCAAAGGATACCTTGCGCCGAGCCCGGTTTTTTGATACACAAAATGAATGTTATACAGTAGGAAGCGATCACATAACAAGACAAGAAACATCAAACAGAGACGGGTCCAGAAAGGATCTTTGAGAACCTTTTTCTCTTTTCTTTTTGGAACAGTAATTCTCCTTTCTCTTTTCCTTTCGATCGTTGTGGCAGGAGGATATTTCTATATTATCAGCGGCCTTCCCAAGATATCTTCCCTGCAAGACTACAGCCCCCCTATTATTTCAACGGTATATTCCCATGATAATCGTAAGATAGGGGAATTCTACAGAGAAAAGCGGATTCTTGTCCCTATTCAGAACATGCCGCAAATGTTAGTGGATGCCTTTATCTCGGCTGAAGATGCGCGTTTCTATAAGCATGAAGGAATTGATTTTGTCAGTATCCTCCGCGCTCTGTCCAAGAATATTGAGGCGGGAACCATCGTGCAGGGTGGAAGTACTATTACCCAGCAGATTACCAAGTCGCTTCTTCTATCCCCTGAAAGAAGCTATCTGAGAAAGGCGCGCGAGGCGATATTGGCCTACAAGATCGAAAAGGCGCTTACCAAAAAGGAAATCCTCTACCTTTATTTGAATCAGATATACCTCGGGCACTCATCGTATGGTGTTGAAGCTGCGGCTGAGAACTATTTCGGCAAGACCTGTTCCGAGCTCAACCTCGCTGAGTGCGCGCTGCTTGCCGGGCTTCCCCAGGCCCCCAGCCGCTATTCACCGTTTGCGAATTTCAAACGGGCAAAAGAACGACAGGTATACGTGCTGAACAGGATGGTTGCCGAAGGCTATATCGCCAATATCGAAGCAACCGAAGCGGTAAACACCCCTCTTGATGTGAGGCCGCGGCATAACTGGTACATCGAACAGGTTCCTCACTATACAGAGTATGTAAGAAGATATATCGAAGAAAAATACGGAAAGGATCTCCTGTACGAAGGGGGTCTGAAAATATTTACCTGTGTAAGCATTGAGATGCAAAGGGCAGGCCGTTCGTCGTTGCAGCGGGGTCTGGGGGAGCTGGACAAGCGCCAGGGGTATCGCGGTCCTTTGAAGCATTTGCCTTCGGAAAAATTTGAAAGCTATTCCAAAAAGCTTCAAAAGGTCCTTGCTGAAAAACCTCTGGGGCCCCACAGCGCCACCGAAGGCCTTGTTATAGCGATAGATGAGGAACAGAAAAACGCTACAGTGCGAATCGGAAATGAAACCGGCGTGTTGTCGTTGGAAGAAATGAGATGGGCCAGAAAACCGGACCCGGAGGTGCTGCACGTCAATGCGCTGATAAAATCCCCGCATGAGGCATTGAGTCCGGGTGATGTGATTATGGTGCG
>MAXM01000040.1:0-1284 GCA_001751015.1 Desulfobacterales bacterium C00003106 | reverse complement strand
CCCGAGGTCGAAGGCGCTCTTTTGTGCATGGAGACTGATACCGGTTTTGTTCGTGCAATGATAGGCGGACGGGACTTCAGAGACAGCCAGTTCAATCGCGCCATCCAGTCAAGAAGACAACCCGGGTCCGCCTTTAAGCCGGTCATATATGCCGCCGCGTTAGATAATGGATATACGCCCGCAACCGTGATTCTGGACGCCCCGATTGTCTTCAAAGACACAGAGCGCGATTTTGTATGGAAGCCCAAGAATTATGAAAACAAGTTCTACGGTCCTACGATGCTTCGCAATGCCCTGGCTCATTCAAGAAATGTAGTCACCATAAAAATTCTGAGAGATATCGGAGTCGATCGTGTGATAGAATATGCAAGGAAACTCGGCATCAAATCCCCCATCAATAGAGATCTTTCGATAGCCCTTGGATCATCGGGATGCTCTCTTCTGGAATTGGTACGGGTCTATTCCGTTTTCGCCCATCAGGGGTATCTGATGGAACCGATATTTGTCGTCCGGGTGGTTGACCGGAATGGAAATATCTTGGAGGAGAACAATCCGGAAGGTGAAAGCGTGATTTCCAAGGAGACCGCTTACATTGTCACGAGTCTCTTGGAGGGTGTTGTCAAGAACGGAACAGCACGCAGGGTTCGGGCCTTGAATCGCCCGGCAGCCGGGAAAACAGGAACTACAAACAATCTCAATGACGCGTGGTTTGTAGGATATACTCCGCGTTATGTAACAGGGCTATGGGTCGGATTCGATAATGAAAAACCGCTGGGGAAACAGGAAACAGGTTCCAGGGCTGCAATTCCTATATGGCTCTCCTTTATGAAAAACATCCTGACTGACAAGGCGATAAGGGTCTTCCCTGTGCCCAACGGGGTCGTTTTCGCGAGGATTGATGCTGAAACAGGTCTGCTTGCTATCCCTGAATCAAAAAAGACTATTTTTGAATGTTTCAAAGAGGGAAGCGTCCCCGTGGAATACACAAAACGCCCCGGCGCAATTACAGAACAGGGGCAGTTTTTTAAATCGGATATGTGAGGGACGGAGACAATACCCATAATTTTCATCACAAGCATTATTTTGGTGAAATATCGGAAGCCTCTGATTTTATAAGCTATCGGATATTATACAAACGGTTTTTTACATAACAAGCTGCTGGTAAGGGACGCGCAAAAAGACGCGCATCTCACAGCAGGGTTAGGAACGGGGACGAAATAACTTCCACAACTATGCATCACAGGTTCAGGCTATCTTTGCCCGATCTAAAATCACAAACATCTT
>MAXM01000039.1 GCA_001751015.1 Desulfobacterales bacterium C00003106 | reverse complement strand
TAGTTGCACAAGGATAGAGGGAAAAATTCGAGTAAGGCGTACATTAGGGGTACGTTGTCGAGGATTTTGACCGATAACGCCGTGCAATTACTTAGGTGAAGGTCTATATTAGACAAACCTAAGGACTTCACCATGGAAAATAACAAGACGGATACCCTTCATCGTGCCCTAAATGAAATCAAGCGCCTTGAACGTTTGGTAGACGACATGCAAGACCGTCTCAACAGCATGTCCTATTCACTCGAATCCATAAGCGATTTGAACCAGGTAATATCCAGAAACTTTGAAAGCCTGGCTGAACAGTCCATCCGAAACCTCGCCTTCAGTGAAGCCGTGATAACTGTGCTGGATCAAAACAACCTGATTTCAAGAGATATCCTTGTGGAAGCCTGGGAGAATGCTGAAAGAGAGCTGTTGGGGATGGGTACTCGAATATTGCATTGATGTGATGCCCGGTTGTGCACCCTTTTTTGAACCAGCCACTCCACAACTCGTGCCACAATGATCGGCCGGAACATCTCCACGACACAGACCGCATTATTTACCGCTGCTTCCTTCCGGACCTGACGGGGTTCGTAACCGTCTGTTGCGTGGCGTCCGGCCTGATGTGACTGAGCTATTTTGCGACAGGAGCTCGAAAGGGAATTCAGCCCCGCATAAGCGGATTTCGGGTACAGGACACCGCTAACTTCCCGCTTAGCACAACCGAGCATATATACTATAGGCAAATGAAGACTATTTTTCAAGCATAAAACATGGAATTGCGCTTTTTCACCGGTCCTGACGCTTCAACCCGGCTCGCCAGGCATCTCCTTCAAGACCAGTTCAAAGGCGTCAACTACGTTCCTGTCAAATTGCTTGCCTGCGTTTTGTTTAATCCTTGCAATTGCCTCTTGTCCCGGGCTGCCATTCCGGTAAGGCCGGTCGGATGTCATGGCGTCAAAGGCGTCTGCAACAGACATTATACGCGAAAGCAAGGGGATGCTTTCCCCCTTTAAGCCATCCGGATAACCCTTTCCGTCCCACCGCTCGTGGTGATGACGAATGATGGCCTGTCCTGTGTGCATGGAGCCGACATGTCCAATGATAGCTGATCCTATCACCGGATGGAGTTTGATGATATCGTATTCCTCGTCAGTCAAATGGGAACGCTTCAGCAATATGTTGTCCCGAATACCGATCTTTCCTATATCATGAAGATATCCCGCAAAACCCAGAATTTCCACTTCGTTATCAGAACATCGCATGGCCCTGGCGATCTCTATTGAAAGATCGGTTACCCTCCTTGAATGCTCACATGTGTAAGGATCGCGTGCTTCAATCGTTTCCACAAGCGCATACAGGGTGGAAAAGAAATGTTGAGACAGACTTTCGTAAAGACCCAGATTTTCTATTGTCAGCGAGGCCTTTCTTGACAGGAAATCAAGCAGACGCAAATCATTGTCAGAATAAGAACCGCGGTCCTTCTTTTCAGCGCAATTCAATACTCCAACGACCTTATCCTTGATCTTCAACGGAATTGAAACAAGAAAGGGTGGTTCCTTATCTCCTGCAAACAGGTTGGCAATCTCCGAAGGAACGCTGATCTCTTTGGTCGACAGGATAACACCCTCTTTTGTCACCTTGTCGGCAATCCATCTGTCAAGGTCAATGGGAATCTTTTTTGCCCATTCTTCTTTGGACGGGATCGCGGCGAACATCTCCAATTCGTCTTTTTCCTTATCAAGCACCCTGAGTGAAACCATACCGGATGCCGTAATCTTCGCCGACATATCCAAAATACGTCGATAAAGCTCTTCGTTCGAACGGACGCTCAAGAACTGCTGCATCACATCTTTAAACTGAGTCACCTCCCGTATCTTGTGTCCAAGCTCGACGTTTAACCTTTCAATATCCTTTTTCTTTTCAACCTCCTGCTTCAGGAAAACATTTTCTATCAATAACGCCCGCTCCCTGGTCACTTTCTTGAAACTGACCATGACATCCTTCAGGCTGAACGGCTTGATCAGAAAATCCGACGCCCCTCTCCTCATTGTGTCAATGGCGACGTCTAATGAGGCATAGCCTGTTATAATAACAACAGGGACCGTATTGTCGTATTCCCTAATCTTTTCAGTCAACTGTAAGCCATCAAGACGAGGCATCCGGAGATCCACAAAGCAACAGTCCAGCGGAACGGAACGTACTCTATCGAAGGCCTCGATCCCGTCACTCGCGGTATGAACCGTGCAGGCTATTATCTCTTCGAGAGACTCCTTAAGACTCGTCCTCACTTCAGCTTCGTCGTCTGCAACCAGTATGTTCCATTTCTTTTTCATGCGGCAAGAAGCGTTTGCATACCCTCTATGGTGTCTGTGTCAAGCTTTCCGTTTGCCCCGGCAATCGAGACGGTCATCTCTCCAAGCGCCTTGTACAGAGACAGCAAGTGAGGAGCACGTCTCTTGATCGCATCAATGTGTGAAGCAATAGTGCCGATATCACCACGAGCAATCGGTCCTGTCAATGCATCGGATATCCCGAGTTTCTCCAGATTGTCAAGGGTTCCCCGGATCAAGCACAAGAGACCTTTTGCGGAAGACCTTCCTGAAATACCGATTATCTCATTCAATTCCGTTGCAACGCTGACGAGAGTAACCAGATAGTTGGAGGCAACCACAGCAGCCGCATGATATAACGGCTTGTCCCGCTCACCAATCTGCATAAAATCAGCGCCAATATCCCTGACCAGTTCACGGGCCGTCAACAGGACTTCAGGCTCTCCTTCAAAAACACATGTGCATCCTGCGATTGTGCAAAGCGCCTCTTTCACTGACGCAACGCTTTGCAATGGATGGATGGAACCTGTGTATGCCCCGCAATGCCTGGCAGACCTCAGTATCCCGGAAGGAAGCGCCCCGCTGCAGTGAAACACAAACGCCCCTTTTTTGAACGCGCGATTTTGTGCGATTTCATCGCATACAGGTTCTATGCAAATATCCGTTGTTGTAATAAACACAATATCCGCATCAAGCGTAATCTGTGCGGAGTTGTCCGAATAGTTAGATGTTCCGATGAATTCAGCCGCAGTCCGAGCTGATTCGATCCTGCGGCTTGCAACACCAGCAATCGGATATCCGGCTTCAGCAAAAAGCCTTCCCAAGGTCGTGCCTATTGTGCCGCACCCTACAATTGCAATCGCTCGCTTCATTTAACTCTTCACCAAGAACCTGAACATAGAACCGCTTACTTTAGGTTTGAAAAACAGTCTTTGACAATCAGACACCCACGTCCTGCCTGGCGCCGTGAATATACCAAGACATGGCTTCCACCGAGATTTGAAGACTCAAGTCTATAGCCTGAAAGAGAAAAGACCCGACAAAATAGGTCTTCAGCTATCTTATCGGGTCTTGGGTTTTGGCAAGCGGATCAAAGAACCGGATCCGACCGTTTCTATCTCCCCCTGTTTGCTGCAATCCTGTGTCTTCTCAAAGCCTCACGTCGCTTTCGACGCTTGCATTCGCTCGGTTTTTCGTAACTCTTTTTCAACTTCAGTCTTCGAAAAAGACCGTCATTCTGGATTTTCTTTTTCAATATTTTCATGGCCTTTTCGACATCATTGCCGATGACCCTGACTGCCAAGTCGTGAAAATCCTTCAAACTCCTCGCCCCCTTCTTGTCCAATCAAGACCCCTAGCGGTCACACCCGCCAACAGCCCGTATTGTTATTTCAATCAAAAACCAATCCGTCGCCTTTTTCCTTCTTTTTCCTTGGTCCTGCGTCAAGCAGATAAACCTGGCACAGGAATCAGACGAGAGAAGATTCCTATATTTAAAATTATCATAGGCCCCTCTGAATGTCAAATCACATGGAGAGGTCTATTTCCCCTTTTTTCCATTTATGCTTCTTTGCAAGTGCTTTTTTTCAGACCACCTTTGAAAAGCGTTGATCAACCCATGCCTGTATGCCTGGTCTATCCTCTCTTCCTTGAATCTAAGCCCCGCCTCACTCTCCATGGCTTCCTGCAAACAGGTCCTGACATGAGCACAGGAAAAACAATTCTCACAAATCCTGCGAAGTCCGTTCTCATCAACCGGGAATACGATATCAAGATTCCCGAGACATGAGGGAGGGGCCTCTTTTGCTTCTTTTTCACTGATTATCAAGTTCATCTCTGAGGCTTCGACTCATGAGGGTCTTGAGAGCCCGTTCCGGATCAACATCCTCGTATAGCATGCCATAGGTCTGCTCCACAATCGGCATCTCCACGCCCAGTTTCCGTGACATGTTGTAAAGCGACTTGGTTGTCTTGACGCCTTCGGCAACCATTCGCATATCTGCAAGGATGTCCGCCAGTTTCATGCCGCGCCCAAGCTTCATGCCCACGGTTCGATTACGACTCAGGTCACCGGTGCAGGTCAACACCAGGTCTCCCATTCCGGCCAAACCTGTGAATGTCCGAGGATTTGCGCCAAGCTTTAATCCCAATCGCCTGATTTCCGTAAGCCCTCTCGTGATCAGGGCCGCTCTCGTGTTATGCCCTAATCCCAATCCGTCTGAGACCCCTGCCGCAATCGCCATTACGTTCTTGGCGGCCGCCCCCAATTCAACACCTGTAACGTCCGTGCTCGTATAGACTCTGAAAAACTCGGTAGCAAAGACATCCTGGACCTGTTGAGCCACATCAGGATTGTCGCAAGCAACGGTAACAGCGGTCGGGATATTCTTCGCGACTTCTTTGGCAAAACTCGGACCGGAAAGTACTGCCAGTCTGTCGTGATATGAAGAAGGCAGGATCTCTTTCAACACGCCTGTCATGGTCTTAAAGGTTTCGTTCTCTATACCCTTTGTGGCGACAACAATGACAGCCTTGTCCCGAAGATGGGGAGTCATGGCATCCGCCACCGACCTGAAGACGTGCGAAGGAACAACTATCAGAACGATCTCCTTGTTCGAAACTACGCCGGCAAGATCATTGCAGGGGTGTACGTTATCGGGAAGCCGGAGACCCGGCAAAAACACCGAATTTTCTCTTTTTGCAAGGATTTCTTCACAGACATCCTTTTCGTATACCCACCAGTCAACCGAATACCCTTTTTCTCCCAACAGGTGAGCCAACGCAGTTCCCCAGCTTCCTGCTCCAACAACTGCTATATGCAACGTATTCGCCCCCTTATTCCTTTTCTGCAAGCCTCGCCGCCCCTGTCACCCGTTCGGCCTCACTCATTCCGATCAGACGCACCCCTTGCGTATTTCTGCCAATAATAGAAATATCCTTTACAGGCATCCTTATGATACGTCCGTGATCAGTCATCAACATGAGATCATCTTCATCCGCAACCAACAGAAGCGCCACAACCAGCCCGTTTCTGTCCGTTGTCTTTATGCTGATTACCCCTTTGCAGCCACGACCCGTAAGGCTGTATTCATCGGTGGCGGTTCGCTTGCCGTATCCGTTTTCCGTAACTGTCACAAGGGTCTGATCATCACTCAAGATCTCCATCCCTACAATCCAGTCCCCTTCAGACAGACGCATTCCAATAACTCCTCTGGAAACCCTCCCTTGAGAACGGATCTTTGATTCATGAAAACGTATGGCCTTCCCCTGGCACGATCCTAAAAAGATATTCTGAGTTCCATCCGTGATTCGGGCCGCAATCAATTCGTCATTTTCCACGAGGTTAATGGCAATGATCCCTCCTGTTCTGGGATGACTGTACGCCATAACATCTGTCTTTTTCACCAAACCGTTTTTCGTGGCCATGACAATAAAGTGTCCTGGTTCAAAATCGCGTATTGCCAGAACCGTGGCCAGCTTTTCACCCGCAGACAAGGCAAGGAGATTAACTATCGCTTTGCCCTTTGCCATCCGTCCTGCATGGGGAAGTTCATGGACCTTGTTCCAGTACACGCGTCCCCTGTTGGTAAAAAAGAGGAACATGTCGTGTGTAGAGGCGACAAAAAGATGCTCCACAAAATCTTCGTCTTTAAAGAGCATCCCCTTTCGCCCTTTCCCGCCTCTATGCTGGCTTTCATAGAGACTGATGGCGGTTCGCTTGATGTAACCGCTATGGGATATGGTGACCACCATATCCTCTTCTATTATCATGTCTTCCAACTCGATCTCTTCGGTTGTTTCAACAATCTCGGTACGCCGCTTGTCTCCGTAGGCCGTCCGCATCTCCGCCAATTCTTCCTTGATCAGGCCGAGGACCAGTCTCTCGCTGGAGAGGATCTCTTTATACTGAGCGATGCACTTAATAACCTCTTTATATTCCGCAATGATTTTATCCCGCTCCATCCCCGTCAATCTCTGGAGACGCATATCCAGGATGGCCTGAGCCTGTATTTCAGACAACTCGAATTGTTCAATCAACCGGTCTTTCGCAACCTTGGGTGTCTTTGAGGATCGTATCATCGCAACCACATCATCGAGATGATCTATGGCTATCTTGAGGCCCTCAAGTATATGAGCACGGGCTTCGGCCTTGCGCAGTTCGTGCCTGGTCCTCCGCGTGACGATCTCTTTGCGGTGTTCAACGTAATGTACAAGGATTTCCTTTAGATTTAGAAGTTCCGGCCGGTCGTTGACAATAGCAAGGAGAATAATCCCGAACGTTGATTCCATCTGGGTAAACTTATATAATTGATTCAGGATTACAATCCCGATCCGGTCTTTCTTGAGCGCTATCACGATCCGCATTCCGGTTCGATCCGATTCATCACGCACGTACTGAATCCCGTCAATCCGTTTCTCTTTGATTAATCCTGATATCTTTTCAATGAGCTTAGCCTTGTTCACCTGGTACGGGATCTCGGATACAATGATACTTTGCGTGTCCGTGCGTTTTACTGTTTCCACAACGGCGCGGGCGCGAATCCTGACAGTTCCGCGCCCGGTCATGTAGGCCTGCCGGGCCCCGGTCACGCCATAAAGCATACCGTATGTCGGAAAATCCGGCCCCGGCACATATTCCATCAAACCATCTATTGAGATATCGGGATTGTCAATCAGGGCTGTAATCGCATCAATGATCTCCCCAAGGTTGTGTGGTGGAATGTTGGTCGCCATCCCTACCGCAATTCCTGTAGAACCGTTGATGATAAGGTTGGGCACTCTCGCCGGCAAGACCGAGGGTTCTGTCATGGAACCATCATAATTCGGGACAAAGTCGACGGTCTCTTTCTCAAGATCTTCCAGCAACTCGTGGGCCATCCGCGACATCCGCACCTCGGTATATCTCATGGCGGCAGGAGAATCGCCGTCAACCGAACCGAAATTTCCCTGACCGTCCACCAACAGGTATCTGAGTGAAAAGGTCTGAGCCATTCTCACAATCGTATCATACACAGCGGTGTCGCCATGAGGATGGTACTTGCCGATAACATCACCCACGACACGGGCGGACTTCTTGTACGGCTTGTTCCAATCGTTTTTCAACTCGTTCATGGCAAAAAGGATACGGCGATGAACCGGCTTAAGGCCGTCCCTTACATCAGGCAGGGCGCGTCCTATTATCACGCTCATGGCATAGTCCATATAGGACTTTTTCATTTCTTCTTCGATGCTGACTTCGAAGTTTTCTTCCGCCAGGGTCATATCCCTCCTTTCCTCAATCCCATAATTCCTTTGTCTTATCCGTCAACGCGCAAATTGCTATGCCATATTTATCCGCAAGACCGATCATTTCCTTGCGGTCAAAGACTACTGTTCCTCCGGCCTCAACAACGAGGACGGAAGCTCCCACTTCATGCATCGTCTCAATGGTCTTTGGTCCAAGGGCAGGCACATCAAACCGCATATCCTGATCCGGTTTGCTCACCTTCACCACAACGGTCTTGCCATTCCCCAGCATACCTCCCCTGCGGATAGTAACGTCAGTGCCGTCAATCGCTTCCACCGCCAGGACAGAACCATCACGCAGCACAACACACTGACCGATGTCGAGTCTTCCAATCTCTTTGGCCAGTTTCCACCCGATTCGCACATCCGCCGTCTCTGACCCTGAAGGTCGACGTCGGGTCCAATAGCCCTCAGGCGCCAGAAGCTCCGGGAGCATGAAAGTCGAGGAACGGACCTCAATCCCCTCCTTTTCGAGAAGACCGGCAAAGGCCCTGAGAATCTTGTCGTCCCTTGTGTGGTCAATAGCAGCCAAAACCGCAAGCGCCTTTAGATCCGGCCGGACATTCGTAAACATCCTTGTTTTTGTTATTGTTCCGGCCATTACCGCATCGCGGACCCTGTTTTTCTTCAAGAATTTTATCAAGCGGCCCATGCGCCCGAGATGAATCCACTCGATTTCATCTGCAACAGACGCTAACCGGGGATCGGTTTCGTCAATATGGGCAACTGCATAGACACTGATCCCTTTTTCCGCAGCAGCTTTTGCCACAATAAGAGGAAATTGCCCGCCACCTGCAATCAGACCGAGTCTTTCAATCCTATCCATGTATAAGATATTACCTTGTAATCCCTCTTTCTGAAGACTTGATAAAGTCTATAATAGCAACCACTTCGGACACCTGTTCCACTTCGGCCTTAACCCGCTCTATCGCCTCATTCATGGTCAAACCCATACGGAACAGGATACGGTATGTCCTTTTCAGGAGCGCAATGGTCTCTTTTGAAAAATCGTGTCGCTGCAATCCAACCAGGTTCAGTCCAAAGAGTTTTGCGCGGTCCCCCGATGCTATCACGTATGGCGGAATATCCTTGGGAATCGCTGACGTTCCACCAATAAATGCATAGTCTCCGATCCGGACAAACTGATGAACGGCTACCAGTCCTCCTATAGTCGCAAAATTACCTATGGTTATGTGTCCGCCCAGGGTGGCGGCGTTGGCAAAAATCACACCGCAGCCCGTCCTGCAATCGTGGGCGATATGCGTATATGCCATGAGGAGATTCTCTTTGCCGATCTCCGTGATCCCTCCTCCTTCCCGGGTGCCCCTGTGAATTGTCACGAATTCCCTGACAACCGTCCCTTGTCCTATCCTGACAATGCTCTTTTCACCCTTGAATCGGAGGGCCTGGGGGATGCCCCCCACGGCTGCATGAGGAAAGATCCGGCAGTCGCGCCCGACCGTTGTATACTGTTCGATGGTTGCGTGAGACCCGACTACGGTTCCCTTTTTGATTCGAACATCCGCCGCAATAACTGCATAAGGACCGATATTGACATCCGGATCGATTTCAGCCTTTGGATCAATAATTGCCGTCGGGTGTATCATTGCTCCTGCCCCACCATGGCCAGCAGTTCCGCCTCGGCAACGAGATCGTGGTCAACCCTCGCATTTCCTGACATCTTCAGGGTCTTTCCTCTCCGCCTTATTATTTCTACTTCCATGAGAACCTGGTCTCCCGGCGCCACGGGTTTCCGAAAACGGGCCTTGTCTATCCCCATGAAATACATCAATTTTCCATGTTCTTCCGCAGGGAGCGAAGAAATCGCAAGCACCGCTCCGGTCTGCGCCATTGCCTCCACCATCAAAACCCCCGGCATAACCGGGGCGCCGGGGAAGTGCCCCTGGAAGAAGGGTTCATTGATAGTGACATTCTTGAGTCCCACTATCCGCTCATTCGGAACTATTTCCACAATCCTGTCCACGAGAATAAAAGGATAACGGTGGGGCAAAAACTCCATTATCCTTCTGATATCATATATCTCCTCCATCTCTTTCCCTTTCTTTCTCCAAACCTGCAATCCGTTTTTCGAGCATTTTTATCTTTTTTTCCATTTCCGGGAGTCTTGGAATAATCATTGAAGACCGCAACCACAAGCTGTGGCGCATGGCCGGGTATCCGGACACGACCTGCCCTGGGGGAACCGACTTGGCGACACCTGCCTTCCCCCCCACAGTGACGTTGTCGCCGATTGTAATATGACCGCCCACTCCCACCTGGCCGGCCAGGGTCACGTGGGACCCTATTGTCGTGCTTCCCGCTATCCCTGCATACGCAACCATGATTGTATCCTCTCCCACCACGACGTTATGGGCAATCTGCACAAGGTTGTCCGTCTTGACCCCGCGTTTGATCCACGTGACGCCGAACGTGGCCCGATCAATCGTATTTGCAGCGCCGATCTCCACATCGTCATCTATCCTCACAATCCCTGTCTGGGGGATCTTGAAATACCGATCACCATCCGGAGCAAATCCAAAGCCATCGCTGCCTATCACGGTCCCTGCATGTATGATCACCCTGCATCCGATCCGGCACCGTTCGAGTATAGTGACATTCGGATAGATAAGAGTGTCGTCTCCTATTGTCACATTGTCACCGAGGACAACTCCGGCCATCAGCGTAACCCGGTCACCTGCGGTCACGTTGTTTTCGATAACAACACCAGGATCTATCGAGATATCCTCGCCATACTGAAAATCTGCTCCCACACAAGCCGCGCCGGAAATCCCTGTCACATGCCGAGGCCTTGCGTTGAAAAGCGTTGAAACCTTGGCAAAGGCAAGGTAAGGATTTGCCACGCGAATCAAGGCCTTTTCCGCCTCCTTTGTCGCCATGGAGACAATGATTGCGGCGGCCCTTGTTTCGTCTATCCGCTTGAGGTACTTTGGCGATGTCACAAATGTGATATCATCAGGTCCGGCATTATCAAACGGAGAAATCCCGTTGACGGAAATATCCGGGTCGCCTGTCAGGTCGCCTTCGACAAGATCTGCGATTTCCTGCAGCAAATACCCCATTTCTATTTCTTGTCCTGTTTCTTGTCATCATCTTCCGTGTTGAGGGCGTTCAACTTGCGGATCACCCTGTCCGTGATATCAATAGCGCTCGGGGCATACATCACGCCTCCGACCCTTCTTTCCATGATAAGCGTATAACCTTCTTTTTTCCCGATCTCCTCGACAATCCCCTTGAGGTCGTTTTCCAGTTTTCCGAGAAGACTGTTCTGCAATTCCTTCAACTCTGTCGAGTACCTGCGCTGCAACGAGGCAAGATCATTGATCTTGTTTCGCAGCGCCTGTTCCTGTTCTTCACTGGCATCCTTGTTCATGATCAGGGATTTCTGATCGAGTTCCTTTTTGGTCTTTTCAATCTCTGCTTCCTTCTCCTTGAGGGTCGCTGTCATCTTATTGCCGCGTCCCTTGATCGTCTCTGAAGATGCCTTTCCCATATCGGATGTCTCTATGATCTTCTGGAAATCAACGACCCCTATCTTGGCAACATCTGCGCCATACGCAAAATTCCACGACCCGAACAGGAAAAACGTTGCAAGAAAAATCTTTACAATATTATTCATAACTCCCCCTTTTGCTCAATAATAGTATTCTGACTAGGTTAAACTGCTTTTTATGTATACGAATTGATTATTGTTGTCAAACATTCAAGGCATGCCTTTGCCCGGTTTCTAAAATACCGACCCTATGGAAAACTCCCATCGGCCTTTGCTCTCACCAGGCTCCCGGTCAATGACGTAACCATATTCAAGCCGGAGCGGCCCCATCGGGGAATACCACCTGAACCCGTATCCCGCGCTTTGCCGGAGGTTGCCCAGGTCCATACTTTCACCATCATCATAAGCCTGACCCGCATCGAAGAAGAGAAGCCCCATGAAGCCGGCATCCTTGATCAAGGGAAACAGATACTCCACATTGAACTGAAGCATCTTGTTTCCTCCGGTCGGGTCCCCGGTAAGCGGATCCTTCGGGCCGATGTCTCTCCATTCATATCCCCTTACGGAATTCATTCCGCCCAGAAAAAAGCGTTCGTATACCGGGAGCGCTCCTGAGGAGTTTTCCGAAACAAATCCTGCTTCTGTGCGCAACATCCCTACGGTACTCCAAAAAAGGGGGAAATACCAGCCGGATTCTCCTATGTACTTCGTAAAGGCGACATCGCCTCCAAAAGGCCCCCCCGCCCATTCAACAGAAAGCTTGTTATTCGATCCTTCAGTCGCATTAAAGACCCGATCCCGTGAATCCCTGGTGACAATGCCCGTTATGCCGCTTGTCAGATATTCTTCGCCCAGGTCTTCCACCATGTCCTTGATATCCTGCGAGGCATCATCCTGTATCTCCCGGATTTCATTCTCCTCTAAACCGTAATAGAAAAACACTCTTGTATAGTTGGTAATTCGATAGCCGAAACGAAGCCTCCCCCCCGTGCTCAGTTTGTCGTATGTATCATAATCCATATCGCGCTTGTAGAGATCAAAACCCGCGGAGACAGGGGTGTCAAAAAGCCACGGTTCTGTAAAGCTCAGGTCGATTATGTTCGAACGGCCTCCTATTGACGCTTGAAGCATCAGTGTCTGTCCGCGACCAAAGAGATTCTTCTGAGAGATGGACCCCATCACAAACAGCTTGTCAACAGAACTGTAACCGCCTCCAAAACTGAAAGCGCCTGTTGGCTTCTCTTTCACGTCGATGTGCAGGTTCATCTTGTTGTCGCTTGACCCCTTGCCGGTATTCACCTTTATGTCTTCGAAATAATCAAGACGATACAGGTTTCGGCTGCTCTGCCTTAGCCGCTTCCCGCTGAAGAGTTCCTGCTCATAGACATCGAGCTGGCGTCGGATTACCTTGTCCCGCGTTCTTGTGTTGCCGGCAATAAGGATTCCCTCAAAATAGACCGGCTCCCCCTTCGTTATTGTGTAAACTATATCCACCTTCAGATTATCGGGATCTTCCTTCATACGGGGAGCAATATCCGCGTAGGCATAGCCGGCATCCGAATAGACATCAACGAGGGCCAGCACATCGTTTCTAATAACCTCCCGATTATATACCTCTTCTTTGGTGATCTCGATGATACCCGTCAACTCCTCTTCGGGTCTGATAAGATCACCTTCCAGAGTTACCTCGCCGATTCCAAATTGCGGGCCTTCTTCTATCTTGATCGTTACATAGATCCATTCATCCTTATACGCAATTTCAGGTTCGCCCACCCTGGTCCGGATGTAGCCATGATTATTGTAATAGCCCACTATCCTGGCAATATCCATGTCGAGTTTTTCCGGGTCGAGTTCTCCGGAAGAGGTCAACCACGAAAAAAAACCCTTTTCCGAGGTTTCCATCACGTCTTGCAGGTCATCGCTGCCGACAACCACATTTCCTTCAAAGATAATCTCCTTGATCAGGATACGTTCTCCCTCTTTTACGGTGAACAGGAGATCGACCTGATCTTCTTCGACAGCTTTGGTCTCAAACGTCACGCAAACATTATGATATTCCTTTTCCTTGTAAAGGTCTTCTATTATCTCCATATTATTACGCACGTTACGTATGTTCAGGGTGGAACCTGTCTTGATGTCAAGCGCCTCTTTGATCTTGTCATCATTGATGGCATCGTTCCCTTTTATTTCCATGTTACGAATGATCGATTTTTCTTTGACATGGAATGTAACTTCCTTGCCCCCGAAAATATCAGCCGACTCAATCCGCACATCGTCAAAGTACCCCATGCCGTAAACTCGCTTGAGATCGTCACTCAACTCCTTTTTGAGAAAAGGACCCTTTTCTCTTGCCTTGATTACGCGCTTAATGGCCTCCGCCTCTATCCGTCTGTTGCCGGCAATATTGATACGAACAATATTCTTGCGTTCGAATATCTTATCGCTGATCCGGCCGGCCAGCTTCTGTATACGATCAAGGAGGGTTTCCAATCCCTCTCCCTGAACATAAAAGGAATAAGACGGTCTTGCTGCATCACAAGAGACCGCCTCTGCATCAAGACTGAATCCGCCGCCGATCAAGGTAAGGCTTCCGGTTATTACAAAATCAACCCCCCGGCGCTGCCCAAAAGAACGCAACCAGTCTTTGTTATCGATGTAGTCTTCTTCCGCAATGGTTTTATGGGAAAAAAGGACGGCTGAAATCCCCTCCTTTGAAAGCTGTTTTTCGAGCAATTCGCCAAGACGGTTTTGCAGCAGATCCATTTCATCTTGCGCGTGAATACTAAAGGGAAGGATACCTACACGCACTGAATCTTCCGCAAAAATAAGGCAGGGGGCGGCGGACAATAATAGAAAAAAAAGGACTATTCGAGCTACCATACAAAATCGTAACTTTCTAACATTCACTGTTTCCCGTTGTCTGCAATCTCATCGATAGTCAACCACTCGACTTTGCCGTCAACCAACGTGACACAACGTTCCATCAGACACGACAAGTTGCTGTTGTGGGTTACGACTACCAGGTTAATTCCCGTTTCTTCATTCAGGGAAATGAACAATTCGTGGATCTTGCGGCTGGTTTTAGTATCCAGGTTCCCTGTCGGCTCATCAGCTAAAAGAACTGCCGGTTCCAGGACCAGTGCCCTTGCCACGGCCACACGCTGCTGCTCTCCACCGGACAACTCCCCTGCCCGATGGTAAAGACGAGATGAAAGTCCCACGCGATCGAGCACGGACTCTGCTCTCTCCATTGCTTCTGATCGTTTCATCCTGCTGATTAGAGCGGGCATCATCACATTTTCAAGCGCGTTGAATTCAGGAAGGAGGTGGTGAAATTGGAATACAAAACCGATTGAGCGGTTTCTAAAACGCGCCAGTTCTTCGTCACCCAATGCGAAGATGTCCTCTCCCTTATAGAGCACCTTCCCTTTGTCGGGCCGCTCAATAGCGCCCATTATGTGAAGCAGAGTGGACTTGCCCACACCGGATGCGCCGACAATAGCCGTAGTGCTTTTCTCCTCGATATCAAGGGTTACGCCTTCCAAGACATCTACGGCATTTGCTCCGCCCTTGAATCCTTTAAAAACGTCCCGCATGGCAATCATGGGATGCGACTTATTCATAACGGAGCACCTGCGCGGGATCAAGTCTCGCGGCCTGTCGAGCAGGGTAAAGGGTGGCCAGGAAGCTTATGGCAATTGCGCCGAACGAAATCATGGCTACGTCGAAAAGCTTCACCCTGACCGGAAGTGTGGATATGTAGTAGATATCTCCCGGCAATTCTATGAACTTATATTGCGCAAGGAGCCAGCACAAAAACATGCCGCCGCATACCCCCAACAGGGTGCCGACAATTCCTATGATCAGCCCCTCATAAACAAATATCCTCCTGATACTCTTGCTTGTAGCCCCCATGGACTTCAATATGGCGATATCCCGGTTCTTTTCCATAACCATCATGATCAGTGTGCTGGCAATATTAAAGGCCGCGACCAGCACAATCAGCGTAAGAATGATGAACATGACGGTCTTTTCGAGTTTCAGGGCTGAAATCAGGTTCCTGTTCATACGCATCCAGTCACGTGTCCAGAACGGAAAACCCAAGGCATCTTCAATCGATCCCGCAATGGAATCGGCCTGATATATGTCTTTGACCTTTATTTCAATCCCTGTTGCCTTATCACCGGTTCTCAATATCTTTTGCGCATCCTGAAGCGCAATGTAGGCCAACGACGAATCGTACTCGTACATGTCTGATTGGAATATCCCCGATACCCTGAATCTCTTCATATCAGGTATCTGTCCGATCGGAGTGAGCATTCCCCTGAAAGAAATGACATGCACGATATCGGATTCAACAACACCAAGTTCCCTGGCCAGTTCCTTGCCAAGAATGATACCCGGTATACGGGGCAACTCCCCTTCTCTCCTTTCGGATTTCTCAAGCGCCTTCAGAGACCCGACCGTGAGGTTTTTTTCAAGATCAACCACGCCCCCTGCAGTCTGCGGATCGATTCCCCTTAAGACCGCGCCTGAAACGCTTGACGCGGATTTCAGCATTGCCTGGGTGTAAATAAAAGGCGTTGCAGCAACCACCCCGTCGACCTGCTCGACCTGCTCGCACAGAGCAGTGTAATCCGCCATAGCGCCGCCATGCTTCATCAACACAACGTGCGAAGTCACACCAATGATCTTTTCTCTCAAGTCCGCCTCAAACCCGGTCATTACGGCGATAACAACAATCAGCGCCACAACCCCCACAGTCACACCGGCAATTGAGATAAGGGTAATCATCGAGATAAAACGCTGTTCCCGTTTGGCCCGCAAGTAGCGATTACCTATTAAGAATTCAAATGACATAAAAATTCCGTTTCTTGATAGACCGGGGAGGGTTACCTGTTTTTCAAATGCGGGAAGAAAATCACCTCGCGAATGGAAGGAGCATCAGTGAAAAGCATTACGACTCGATCTATTCCCACGCCTTCTCCGGCAGCGGGCGGCATTCCATACTCAAGCGCCCGGATGTAGTCGCTGTCCATGTAGTGGGCCTCCTCATCACCCGCGTCCCTGTCAGCAACCTGCTGCAAAAAGCGCTCCTTCTGATCAACCGGGTCATTCAATTCGGAAAAACCGTTGGCGATTTCCCGGCCTGAGATAAAGAGCTCAAATCGATCTGTTACGCTCGCATCAGAAGGATTCTTTCTGGAAAGCGGAGAAATCTCTGTGGGATAAGCAGTGATAAACGTAGGCTGGATCAATCCGGGCTCAACAAGGACGTCAAACAGCTTCGTTAGTATCTTGCCCAGTCTGTGAGTTTTCTTGACAGGTATCGAACGTTCCAGAGCAAAGGCTGTCAGTTTCTCTTTGTCACGCAGGATCTCAGAAGGCACTCCGCCTGATCCTGTCAGGGCGTCATACAGGGTCATGCGCCGCCATGGAGGACTAAGGTCAATTTCATTTCCCTGGTACACGATCCTGGTATCTCCAGCCACCTGTCCGGCCACAAACACAAACATCTCTTCGGTCAGTTTCATCAGGTCCTCGTAAGTAGCATAGGCCTGGTAGAATTCCATCATAGTGAATTCCGGATTGTGTTGTGTGGATATCCCCTCATTCCTGAAATTTCTATTAATCTCAAAGACTCGTTCAATGCTTCCTATTATCAGACGCTTAAGATAAAGTTCCGGGGCAATTCTTAAAAAGAGCTCCATGCCAAGCGCGTTATGGTAAGTCGTAAAGGGCTTGGCCTCCGCCCCTCCCGGAATCGGCTGCATCATCGGCGTTTCCACCTCACAGAAATCACGCTCGATCAGGAAATTGCGAAATGCTTGAACAACAAGGCTTCGTTTCAAAAAGATATCCCTGACCTCGGGATTCATAATCAGGTCAAGATAACGCTGCCTGTATCTTTTTTCCGGGTCTTTTAGTCCGTGAAATTTTTCGGGCAGGGGGCGTATGGCCTTGGAGACAAGAAAAAATTCATTGACAAGCAATGTCCACTCACCGGTCTTTGTCTGAAAGACCTTCCCCTTCAGACCGACGTAATCACCTCTGTCGATCTTCTTGAAAAGCGAATAGGCCTCTTTGCCGACCTCATCCCGCTGAATGTAGGCCTGAAACCTTCCCGTGCGGTCTAATATGTGAAAAAACGCCGCCTTGCCGAATCGCCTCAAAGATATGACGCGGCCCGCCACGACAAAGACCGGGGCCTCATTCTCGACGCCTGCTTTGCTTTCCTGCGAATACTGCAGGATATCGGCAACCGTATTTAATACTTTGAAATCATTCGCGTAGAGTTCAATTCCCTCGGCGGCCATCCTTTCCGCCTTTTCACAGGATTTGCGAACAACGTCGCTCTGGTCTTCCATATGTTTTAAATCCCCTTTGAAAAGCTGAATTTTGTCAAATACCGTATTTCCAAGCAAGGTGTCAAGATAAAACACAAAATCAGCAGTAGATCAAGGGTCTAACCCTAACTTCCGACCATCGATGCCATCTTGAAGATAGGAAGATACATGGCAATAACCAAACCTCCGATTACTATTCCCAAAAAGACCATCATGAAAGGCTCAATCATCGCAGTGAGATTGTTCACCGCATTATCGACCTCGTCATCATAGAAGTCTGCGATTTTGCTGAGCATGGCATCCAGGGCACCCGTTGATTCACCAACCGCAATCATCTGCACCACCATAGAAGGAAATACACCGCTTTCGCTCAACGGGTCAGCAATTGTCTGTCCTTCACTGATGGCCGATCTAACATTGAAAACAGTAGTCTCGATTGTCTTGTTTCCTGCGGTCTTTGCAACGATCGTAAGCCCTTCCAGAATAGAAACACCGCTGGCAAGCATTGTGCCAAGGGTGCGGGTGAACTTGGCTACAGCCACCTTTCTCAGGAGCGGACCAAATACAGGAAGCTTCAGTACTGTATCATCAACAAACGCCCTCCCATTTTCAGTCTTGTAATACCGCTTAAAGGCGAAAACAAACAAGACCAGAGCGACTATCATATAGCCTGTGTTGCTTTTCACAAAATTACTCATCCCAATCACAACCTGCGTGGGTACGGGAAGGGTCCCCCCCATGCCTTCAAACATCTCTTGAAATACCGGAATCACAAAAAGCATGATAATCGCCACAACCAGGACTGCTATGACAAGCACTATGACCGGATAAGTCATAGCGCCTTTAATCTTTTTCTTCAATTTCATCGCTTTTTCCATATAGTTCGCAAGACGATTCAGTATGACATCGAGTATTCCGCCGGCCTCACCGGCAGCTATCATATTCACATACAGTTCGTTGAAGATGTTAGGGAACTTGCCTAATGCGTCAGCAAAGGTGGAACCTCCTTCTACGTCGTTTTTGATCGACCTTAGCGCGTTCTTAAAGGTATGGTTCTCTTCCTGGGAGTGAAGAATCTCCAGACATTGAATCAATGGAAGCCCTGCATCGATCATGGTGGAAAACTGTCTTGAAAATATTACAACATCCTTTTCCGTTACCTTCGGCTGCAAGAATGCAATGTTTTCAAAGAGGTCTTTTGATTTTTTTTTGACCTTTGAAGGAGTGATATTCATTCTGCGCAGTTGTAACCTGACAGATCCCTCATCAACAGCCTCTATTTCACCCTCTTGAACATCGCCCTTCCTGGTCTTGCCTTTCCATTTATAAACCGGCATGTCTTCCCCCCTCAATAAACAATCAAAGAAAGCCCCTGGTCCGTTCCTTAGCATCTGTTTATTAAAAATATCATACACGTTATTTCAATTCAAGGTGTGATTGCGGTCTTGCCCCGGGCTGATACCTTTGCGCTTTCGACCTCACTCCGTGCCTCTCTTTTCTTTTTTTTGTCATTGTGTTTTCCTTTCATGTTTGGTATCAAATATTCTGTAAGGTATTTATGTTTACAGATAAAGATTACAATAGAATAGATGGCTGACTTCCTGAGAGGTCGTCTATCTCGATTATTTCGTCCCCTAAGCAAATAAAGGAAACATGAAAAAGATGCCTTCTACATCGGATCGTCCGAGAGAGGCCTGTGGCATATTCGGTATCTATGGAAATCCGGAAGCGGTCAGGATGACCTATTTTGGGCTGTATGCCCTGCAACACAGGGGGCAGGAAAGCGCGGGCATAGCTGTGGTTGCGGAAAAAGGAATCCGTGTCCACAAAGGGATGGGGCTGGTTTCCGAGGCATTTACCCACCACAACCTGAACGACCTGAAAGGCAACATGGCCGTAGGGCATGTACGCTATTCGACCACAGGGGACTCCAATCTTACGAATGCCCAGCCCTTTGTCATAAACCACCGCGGCAGATCGTACGCGGTTGCGCATAACGGCAACCTTGTAAACGCCTATGAGCTCCGGAGCGATCTCGAAAAAAAAGGGGCGATATTTCAGTCCACTATGGACAGTGAAATCCTCTTGCATCTCCTGGTCAGAAACCTCAAAAACGGCATAGAAGAAGGAATCCAAAAATCCGTTGCAAAACTGAAAGGGGCGTTTTCAATGATCCTCCTCACGGAGGACTCGATAATCGGCATAAAGGACCCCAATGGTTTCAGGCCATTATGCATAGGAAAACTGGACGGCCACTATGTGCTGGCCTCGGAAAGCTGCGCACTCGATCTCGTGGAGGCGTCATACGTCCGCGCAGTGGACCCGGGAGAAATCGTCATAATAAATGAGAAAGGACTAAAGAGCATAACAGGACCCGACATGCCAAGGACCTCGCTCTGCATATTTGAGTTTATCTATTTTGCCCGGCCTGACAGCAACATACATGGCCTGAACGTCTATCAGATGCGTAAAGCTCACGGGAAGTGCCTTGCTGAGGAATCCGCTGTGGAAGCAGACCTGGTAATGCCATTTCCGGATTCCGGAAACTACTCAGCCATAGGGTTTGCGGAGGCGTCCGGCATCCCCCTTGAGATGGGGATGATCAGAAACCACTATGTCGGCAGGACCTTTATCCAGCCTACTCAGACCATGCGGGAATTCGGAGTCCGGGTAAAACTCAATCCGGTCAGAAGCCTCCTGAAAGACAAGCGCATCATTATTGTTGAAGACTCCATTATTCGTGGAACTACGGTAAAAACCAGAGTGCGCGCCCTCCGGGAGCTCGGCATAAAAGAGGTGCACATGCGGGTCAGTTGCCCGCCGCATAGATTCCCATGTCATTACGGAATCGATTTTTCCCTCAAGGGGGAGCTGATTGCCGCAAGCAAATCCGTAGAAGAGATCAGGACATTCCTGGGCCTTGACACCCTCCATTACCTCAGTTTGGAAGGACTTCTACGGGGAACGCAAATCAAAAACCCGCAAGACCATTTCTGCAAGGCCTGTTTTGACGGAAAATATCCTGTCTCCTTTGATGAAAACGTATGCAAAAAGGAGTGCTTTGAAAGAAGTTAGGGGTGATTATTCCGGGTTATCTCGCTCAGCATCTTGTCTTCTGACCCAAAGTGGTGACACAGGGTCTTGAAGACTTCGTTTCCGTGCTTGATAAAATAACAGCTTTTAAATATGGCAGGATCCGCCATTTGTTCTGATGTCAGATGATGCAGCCAATCCTTCAGGGGATTGTAGAATGCTCCAACAAAGATCTGGGGCTTGTAATAGCCGATGCCAAGCTTCTTTTTGACAAACGTAATGGCGTTTTCCAGGTTGGTCCCCACCCCTCCCTTGAAGTAAATGTCCGCCTCGGTTGCATGGGACAGGATCTCCTGTCTTTCCAGGAGGTCGTTTCTCCCGAGGTACGCAGCAAAATCGACGTGAGGATAGAACTCGACTCCGGGTATCTTCCAGTAGACCGCCCCGGTGAGCATGCCGAGAGACTTGGTTGTCTCTGACACGAAAGACATGATGCTCCCGGCGCTCCCCCCTGTCAGAATACCGCAGATTCCACCGTGAAATTCCTTGAAGGATTTGACACTGTCCACGATCTCTTTTTCTGTCCCGGCGTCTACAGCTCCTGCGGTTCCATAGATTGCCGCCAGTTTCCTTGAATCGAACGCCTCGACAAAAGAGGGGATAATCGCGGACCGCATAAAAAACCTGTTATGCAGCACAAGATCCCCCTGTATTGTGTTTTTCCAGGAAATGCAGACTCCCATGTCCTGAAGCTTGTCCATAAAAGCGAGATTTTCGGAACTGAAAAAGTAGTCCTGCTCAGGGGCCTTCTTGAAGATCAGGTTCTTTATCAAACCAAGATCCGCCGCAACAATCAGATAGGACGCAAGGAGTCTGTTCGGGAAGTTATGCAGCATCACGGAAGAATCCGGTTTGAGCGTCTTCAGCAAGTAGTCGAATCTTTTTTCGGCAAAATCTATTATTCTCTCCTTGTCGCCGTTTTCGCTCACCGCAATACCGCCATCTCCAAGAAAATTCTTTTCATACAATGTGTCGAGGGAAGCAGAATAAACGTCGATATGGAACCGGCTTTTTGCCCCCTCTTGAAAAGGCGCCGGTTTAAAGACCTCTATACGGATGTCCTTCTTGAGAACATCCTCATCGCCGCCCATGAACTCGAGATAGATAATCCCGTTGGTATATTTGCTCCCCACACGTGCGTCAGTATGCTCGGCGTCAAGGATGAATATCTCATTGCTCTGTGTAAAGAGCGTTGTGTGCGAAACCACGCCGCTTCCGGAAGGGATGACAATCTGGTCCACTCGCTGTTCAGGCTGGGCAAAACAGAGATCTTCCCGGGGGATCTTCTTCATCACTGCGGCCTTGAGATACTCTCTGGTCAGGACCGCCGGATTCGGCAGGTGTACAAACGGCATTACAGGAATCAGCAGCGCCCCTTCCTCCAGCACCTTTGTCCCTTTGGGCACAATAATAGTCCGGTTGCAAATCAGGTTGATCAATTCCGAAGCGCTGTATTTCAACTTTGGGTTTTTCAGGTAGATCTTCCCGACCTTCAGGCCCGGCTTCATCAACCGGTCTATTGTAACCCCGGAAGAGTATTCAGGGATATAAAACCAGAACCGCGCAGTATAGGATATCTTGTTTTCCTCAAGCAGGAACGCGCCATCCTTCTCCTGGTTGATCCCCAGCCGTGCCTTTGTGCTGTGCAGATCAGTGTTCAGGCACTCCATGTTCCGGGCAAAATAACTCAGTTGCTCATCACAAAGACGCACGGACACGACCGCTCTTACCTCTTTTGGAGTGGCACTGATGACATCTTCTATCTCGCAGTCCGGGCTCTCATTCAAGGAGACAGGCCGCTCTGTTGAGTTCATGAAAAATAACCTGTTTTGATATGACCAAAGGGTTCAGGGGTCAGGGTTCAGGGGTCAGGGTTTAAAGGTTATAGTCTACTGATATTCTTAACTTTATTTATGGCTTCTTTCGCCCATTGGGTGAAACGTAACATTTGTACCTAAGTATAATAATGTTGTATTTCTACAGAATTCCGGACAAAAAACATGGGCATGTCAAAGGCGGGGGCAAGAAAGAATGGCGGAGAGAGAGGGATTCGAACCCTCGGTGGAAGTTTCCCCCCACACTCGCTTAGCAGGCGAGCGCCTTCAGCCGACTCGGCCATCTCTCCACAGTATAACCTGGCGGAGGGAGTAGGATTTGAACCCACGGAGCTTTCGCTCAACGGTTTTCAAGACCGCCGCCTTAAACCACTCGGCCATCCCTCCGGTCTTTCTTCTGTTGTTCATTACATCAATAATGCCTTTCGGGTCAACCCCTTTCACAGACAGCTAAAAAAAGAGGAATACCTTCAAGCATCAATTACCAATCATCATTTGCCCATTCTATAAGCATTAATTAGAGTTATCCCCTTTTCCGGAAGTTTCTCAAAGACCTCTATCAGTCCGACTCCTTCCCTTTCTGTCTATATCTCCACAGTCAATCCTTCAACGGCAAGCTGACAGTTGACTTGTCCTCCCTCTTTTTCTTTCAGCGATTCAACGGAGTTCATCATTTCCTCCAATTGACTGTCGGAATGATTCGGATCGTGGTGGAAAAGAAAGAGGTTTTTGACATCCGCCGCAATGGCGCTTCTGACAGTTGCCTCGTATGTTGAGTGCCCCCATCCGCGTTTCTGTTCGTACTCGGAAGGAAAGTATTGCGAATCGTGAATGAGTATGTCGGCGTTCTTGAACAGCGCGTTGTTGTGTGAATACTCAATCTCGTTATCCGGCACATACAGGATGGCCTTTCCATCCCATTCTATTTTGTAGCCGAGTGTATGCCCGGGATGATGCACCGGGAACGGGGTAATCCTGGTATTCTCGTAGGTCAAGCTGCTGTCGTTCAGTTCGAACATATTTGTCCTGGAACGCCATTCCTCGATATCTGCGGGGAAATAGGGGGCGGACATCTGCGCTCGTATTACCTGTTCAAGTGATCCCTCATTTCCTCCAGGTCCGAAAAAATCGATCTCCCAACCGGCAACATAGGCAGGGACAAAAAAAGGGAGCCCGTGGATATGATCCCAGTGATAGTGAGAAAGAAAAATCGCCAGTCTACGCGGAGTGCCTTCTGATATGAGGCGATTCCCAAGAGAGATAATCCCTGTGCCGGCATCCAGAATGAACATCCGGTTTTCGATAACCAGTTCAACACATGCAGTGTTTCCCCCGGTCTTCAGATTGCCGGGATATGTCGTCGGATGAGACCCTCTGACACCCCAAAATTTCAGGTAATTGTTCATGTAAGTTCTATAACAGTTTTTTCAGGGTAGCGCAGCTTTTCTTAACGGGAAAGTTATTCCGTCCCCGTTTCTTATTTGTCACAGATAAGGACTCCGATAAGGCCGTTGATGTCCGGGATATTCTTCTCGACAAGATACTCCTTGATACCGACAATGATCTCTTGTGTCGCCGATGGATTGATCAGGTTGGCTGTCCCCACCTGGACAGCAGTAGCCCCGACTATCAAAAACTCCAGGGCATCCTGTGCATTCATGATTCCTCCCACGCCGATCACAGGAACCTTCACAGCCCGGACCACCTGCCACACCATCCGAAGGGCCACCGGTTTGATCGCAGGGCCTGAAAGGCCGCCAACGATATTGCCAAGTCTCGGCCGCCAGGTTTCTATATCGACCGCCATCCCTGTAATGGTATTGATAAGGGAAATGGCATCGGCTCCAGCCTCTTCCACGCTTCTCGCTATCAGGGTAATATCGGTCACATTCGGTGAAAGCTTCGCTATTACCGGAAGTCTGGTGCTCTCTCTAACAGCCCTTATCACGTCAAACGATATCTTGGGGTCTGAACCAAAAGCAGCCCCTCCTTCCTTGATATTGGGGCAGGATATGTTTACCTCTATGCCTGCTATCCCATCCTCGTCATCAACCCGTGAGGCCAGTTCCGCATACTCAGATATGTTGTGTCCGTAAATATTGACAAGAACCGGCGTTCTGAGTGTGCGGAGAAACGGGAGTTTGTCCCGCACAAATCCATCCCACCCGACGTTCTCAAGGCCTATGGAATTCAGCAAGCCACCTGCGGTTTCTACGATCCGTTCCGGGGGATTGCCGGCGGAGGGTTTCAGGTGGAGACCCTTCACGACGATTGCACCAAGAAAATCCAGGTCTACAAACGCAGAGAACTCCCTGCCATAGCCAAAGGTCCCCGATGCAGTCATCACAGGGTTCTTGAGACATAGTCCGCCAACGGCCACGGAAAGGTCCGGCTCTCTTGTTCCTGATATTGTCATCATCTGATACTATTCTGATAACATCTTTTGTTTAGTGAAACAATCGTAAATATGAACCGTTTGTCCCCCCCCCTTTCCTGAAATTCTTTTGGTATACGATTTGAGATTGAGAGGCAACAAAATTTCTCAATTGACCTTCAGTCATCCCCAAAAAAGGAAGTATCATACGAAAAAAATGTGGTTTGATTCTGGAAGGTGTGTATGATATTGAAA
>MAXM01000038.1 GCA_001751015.1 Desulfobacterales bacterium C00003106 | reverse complement strand
CTTTGTCGAGATCTCCAAAAGACAGCCGTAGTTCTGACAATCGAGACCACGCCAAGGCATTTTCCGGACCCAGTTCCACTGCTTCCCGGAGACTGGACAAAGCACCCTGGAGATTAAAATCGGCCTGTTGCGCGTATGAGAGCGCAACCCTTGCAGCAGGTGATTCGGGGGCCAGTTCCACAGCTTTCTTCGCCAGGTCAAGGGCCTGGTCCCTTTGATTTTGCACAACGGCAATTATAGACTGAAGGGCAATGGCCTGACTATTTGATGGATCAAGATTGAGGGCCTTCTTAATATCAACACCTGCCTCATCAACACACCCGACAGCAAGAAGCAATCCTGCACGATAGGTGAAAAAACGAGGATCCCGGATATCTTCAGCAGGCACTCCCTTGAGGCCGGCAAATGCATTGGTCAGATCACCATTCCAATAGAATTGAATAGACCTGCGAACGTTGGCCTGCCAGTCTGTATCAGAACCAAAATCAGCTGGTTGATAATCCAGAACAGGTGGATAATACAAGGCCCATTGGACTGCGTCCCTGGGACGCACCACAACTTGTGACACCGGCGCCTGACCGGTCCGGGCTATGGCCGATTGCCCGCTTGCAAGGATAAGACTTCCAGCTTCATTTATGGCCGCCACTTGTCCTTCAAATACGGACACCAGAGTCTGGTTGCCCTCAACCCTTATGAAAAATTCCGTTCCTCCCACAGCCGCGTTGACAAAAGGGGTGGTCACTTTGAGTTTGCGCGGGGTGGGGCTGAAGAAGTGAGCAGCGCCGTTAAGGAGGTTGAGCAAAGAAGTCTCTTTTTGCTCTGACGCGGAAAAGGTAATTGTGGTATTCTGATCAAGACGGAGGATAACTTCGTTGCGGAGGATAACGGCTGCCCGGCTTTGCTCCTGTATCCTGATCGTGTCGCCAAATGCATACGTATCATTCAATCGGACAGGAACCCACTCCGTTTTACCGGGCCTTTGAACCTGAACGCTCCCTTGTATGGATACAATCCTGCCCACCCAGTAGTCATCCTTTTGTGCTGCTGCTGAGTTCGGAAACAAGTATCCCGGAAGCATTGTCACAAATATTGCGAAAAAAAGAACAGAAGCCCTGATTTGTTTCATGGTTTTACCTTTATCATGCTTCATTTTGTGGTTTACACTTCTTCAACATTGGTAGTTACAAGCCTCCTCCCTTTTTCAAAGATGTGTAACCGGGCGCTGTCTATGGTGATGTAAATGATTTCACCCGTGCGGAATGACGCATCTTTGGGGACGCGGAGGGTTAGATGCTCCTGACCGAGACGCGCATGGATATATTTTTCCGAACCCACGTCGCTGATCATCTCTACTTCGACACTCGGACTCGTTGAATTTTCTTTCCCGATTTTCACATCTTCCGCCCGAACGCCTATCTCTACCTCGCCTTCCATCCGATCTATACGGGGATTCCCGAGTTCAAGGAAAAAACCCCGGCCCTGGAAGACCGAGCGCTTCCTCTCTTTGAAGATAACCCCTTTATAGAGATTCATCTCGGGCGATCCGATAAAAGTGGCCACAAAGGTATCGACCGGAAATGAATAAATGGTTTCGGGTCTCCCCGTCTGGCGGACCTGGCCGTCACGCATGACCACAACCCTCTCCCCGAGTGTCATTGCCTCAACCTGGTCATGGGTGACATAGACGATGGTGGTCTCTATCTTTTTGTGCAACTGTTTCAGTTCAAGACGCACATTGGCCCTCAGTCGGGCGTCCAGGTTACTCAGTGGCTCATCCAGGAGGAAGAGTTTTGGTCTGCGTACCAGGGCGCGGCCCATTGCCACCCTTTGTCTCTGTCCGCCCGAGAGTTCACGCGGTTTCCGGTTGAGAAGGTCATCAATGCCCAGGAGCCCGGCGGTGGTTAGAACTTTTTTCCGGATGGTCGCCTTGGGAACGCCCCTCATGCGAAGCCCGAAACCGAGGTTTTTTGCCACCGTCATGTGGGGGTAGAGGGCGTAACTCTGAAAGACCATGGCCATGTCCCGGTCACGGGGGGTGAGACGGTCAATGGAATGACCATCCAACCGGACACTCCCTTCATCCTGTGATTCCAGCCCTGCAATAACATTCAGAAGGGTGCTCTTGCCGCAACCCGAGGGACCCAGGAGGACGCAGAACTCCCCGTCTTTCACATGAAGGTCGACCCCTGACAAGGCTGTCACCCTCCCGAACCGTTTCCCGATCCCTTTCAGCGTCAGAGAAGCCATTCTCAGCCCTTCATCGCCCCCGCGGTCATTCCCCGCACGAGATGCCGTTCAAAGAAAAGAAAAAGAATCAAAATAGGTATGGTAACCATTACCGACGCGGCCATGACCAACTGTTTTGAAAGATGTACGCTGCCGGCCAACTGGACCACACCCCTGGAGATGGTGAATTTATCAGGGGTGTCCAGGAACATAAAGGCGAAAAGAAATTCGTTCCATGCGATCATAAAGGTGTAAAGGGCCACGCTTGCCAGGGCAGGGGCGGATAGCGGGATAATGATCCTCCATATCACGCCAAAACGGGTGCACCCGTCCATCAGCCCGGCGTGTTCCATCTCCACAGGCAGGGTCTTGAAGTAGCTCATAAGCATATAAAGCGCCACGGGAAGGGTCTGTGCAAGGTATACCAGGATCAGCACGTGAATAGAGTCCCTCAGCCCCATATAGGAAAAAATCACGTAAAGGGGGATCACCAGGACAATGGCCGGGAACATGTAGATGATCAGGATGCTGTACGACATAAACGCCCGGCCCCTGAACCGAAGCCGCGTCACCGCGTATCCCCCAACTGTTGCCAGGACCAGGGAGAGCGCCACGGTTATGGCGGAGACATAGATGCTGTTGGAGATATACCTCAAAAAACCATGATCGAACAGGACGTCATAATATGCCTTGAAATCGATTTTTCCGATATCCAACCCCAAATTCGCGGGATTCATGACGATCTCTTCCAGAGGCCTCAAAGAGGAGACTATCATCCAGTAGAAGGGAAAGGCCACCATTATAATGAAAAAAAGTATCCCGGTAATTCTGAGGAACCGGATAATGCAGTTCTCTAATCGTTCTCTACGCAGTTTGATTGAATATTCAATTTTCAATTCTAACGCCCCATCGAAAGTAGACAAAAATAAAGATGGCCAGGACCCCGAACAGGACCATGGCCGTTGCCGAACTCGCCCCTATGTTGAACTCACCAAAGGCGTAATCATACACATTTAACGGCAGCGTCTTTGTCCCTGCCTGGCCTCTTGTGAGGAGAAACACATCATCAAATTTGTTAAAGGTCCAGATAAACCTGAAGAGAAAGAGTGTTGACAGGACGGTGGCAAGCTGCGGCACGGTAATATGAAAAAAACGCTGAAACGGTGTGGCCCCGTCCACGGATGCCGCATGATAGAGTTCATTGGGGATGCCCTGGAGACGCGCAAGGATAAAGAGGAATGCAAAGGGGAAATAGCGCCACCCCTCAAAGAGGATCACCGATGTAAGCGCCAGGGGGATGCGAAACCCGACCCCCAGGACCTCCAGGTCGAGCCAGCGCTGGGAGAGGAAGGGTATCGGCCGGGTCAGGAGGCCGCTATCCAACGCCAATCGGTTTAAGACACCCAATTGGGGGTCCAGGATAAAGCTCCAGGTAAAGGTGACCGCCACCACAGGCGCGATATACGGGGAGATGAAAAGCCCCCTCAAAAAGGCGCGTCCACGAAACTTCCCGCAGACCAGAAGAGCCGCGGCCAGACCTAAGAGGATGGAGAGGAGGCTTCCCCCTATGGTATATGTGAGGGAGGTCAAAAGCACCGTCCCAAAGTCGGGATCTGAAAACACCCTCCAAAAGTTATCCAGGGTAAGGTTAAAGTGAAACAGGGCGTCTCCTCTGAGGTCGGCTAAAGAGACGGGTTTCAGACAGAGCCACAGGTTCCAGATAACCGGGAAGAGAACAAAGGCAAGGACCACCGCAAACGTGGGTGTCAGCATCCAGAAGGCAAGACGGCCCTCCCTGTAGTGCATGCGCTTAAGTGATGACATCTATCTTCTCATAACATTCCTTCGACATTCATTATTCCTTGTTCGATATGCGACATTTTTTTCTATGGTCATTGGAGCGTCTTCACCCTATCATCTATCAACCGGGCAGCCTCCTCTGCGCTCAGTTCCCTGTCAAGAAAACGCTTGAGGATCTCGGGAATCATCTTTGTGCCGTATATCTTGGATATAAGAGCGCCTCTGCCCTCTGCAAACCCCCAGCGGGCAAGGCCGTCCACCCCCTGGGTCATGGCCTCGGCCACGTCCGTCCCGTAAAAGCGGGAGATCCTGGCCCGCGTGTCAACGCCAAAATCGAGGTCAAGCCAGCCATCTATAAAGCAGCGTGGCGCCTCCCTGGTCCCCTTTCGAACGGGCAGTTTACCCTCCGGCGCCATACCCAACCACCGGAGATATCCTTTACCCAGGAGAAATTTCACCCACTCTTTGGCAGGCTGGACCACGGCATCCCGTGTGATTCCGAGGCAGTTTATCTGACCGTACTGGGCCGATCCGTTCGGCCCGTGTATGACGGTGACAAGACCGGTGTTCCCGGCCAGAAACCCCGGTGTATTCTTCTTTATATCAGGCAGAACGGGCTGGTCTTTGCGAAGCCCGGAGAGTTCGTCTAAGATAAAAGGCGACCAGATGATCATAGCTGCCCTCCCCGAGAGATAGTCCATGCGAGTATGGAGCCAGCTTATGTTCCCGGGCGGGGTGAAAAGGGAAAGCGCCTTGTAAAATCTCAGGGTCTCCACCATTTCGGAGGTATTTAGATTGATCTCCCCTTCGGGGCCTTTGGCGCTGCCGGTCAGACTGACCCCGTTTGAGAGGGCAAGGTGCTCAAATACCTGCTGGGTGTACGTCTGGCCCGGGTCTGTTGCCACCTCAAAGCCCCAGATTGAGGGAGGATTATTGAGAGCCTTTGCCGCTTTTAGTATCCGGTCCCAGGTGTCGGGTGCGGGGAGTCCCTTTTCGTGGAAGAGATCCTTGCGAAAGAGAAGGAGCTGACCCCACGCATCCAACGGTACTGCGGCATAGCCCCCATTTTCCCGCACGAGATTCAATGGACCGGGGCTAAAGGTCTTTTTGCCAAGTTCGTCCACCACCCGGCTGGAGGATTGTTCATCCAGTATCCCCTCCCTTAGCCAGCCGATGGTGAAATCGATGGGATGGTACAATACATCAGGGAGGGACCTGGCGGCATAAGCGGCCGTGACCCTGGCGGCCAGGAAGTTTTCGTCCACGGGGATCACACGGACACGAATCCCTGTTTCCTTTGTAAACTCGCCGGCGATCTCCTGCTGAATACCGAGACGGTCCCTTTCCACCTCGGTCGTCCAGAAGGTTATTCTATCCCCGGCGCCCACAACGCCGAAATTGAGCGCCATGAAACTCAACATGACAAAAAGGAAGAATATCGCCGATTTCATAGTTTTCTTATCCTTCCTTATCCCATAATG
>MAXM01000037.1 GCA_001751015.1 Desulfobacterales bacterium C00003106 | reverse complement strand
GCGATACGATAGGTGGTCTTCCCAAAATCGAAAACCAAAGTCTGAAAAATATGGGGATTATTCTTTAATCCCCATTTTGTTTGGAAAAGATGTGACCTGTGCGGTTAGTTTTTGGATAAAATTGTTCAACATCCTCTTTACCTCATTGACCTGTTGATTAAGTTCTCTAAAATTTCTCATTTTCACCCCCTTTCAATGCTATAGAGCTTCAGATAATTAATTGCACAAGGATAGAGGGAAAAATTCGAGTAAGGCGTACATTGGGGTACGTTGTCGAGGATTTTGACCGATAACGCCGTGCAATTATTTAGGTGAAGGTCTATAACAGCTAAACGCTAATGGCTAACCGCACAGGCCGAAAAGATGTCAGCCATTATTAATGGCTTGCTGGTTCCTGATTCCTGATGAACGGAAATCATTATGTTCTTTTTGTCTGTTTCGTGATAATGGTCTGTTGAGAGTATATACGCTGAAGCAGACTCCCTGTCTTGGCGGGGAAGTGCCATGGCCGCCCGGGAGACTGAGTTTTACGCAGAACAGGAATGAAACAGGGAGGAGCGCTGGATGACATCGGATTTGTTGAACAAAGGATATGAACCCAAAGAGGTTGAAAGCCGCTGGTACTCGTTTTGGCAGAAAGAACATCTGTTTGCAGCCGAAGAAAAAAGCAATAGTCCATCGTATTCCATAGTGATTCCCCCTCCCAATGTGACCGGAGTTCTTCACATGGGACACGCCCATAACAATACGCTCCAGGATATCCTGTGTCGCTACAAGAGAATGCAGGGATATAACGTATTATGGATGCCCGGGACAGACCATGCAGGGATCGCCACCCAGAACGTGGTGGAAAAGCAGCTTGCGGCCGACGGGATTGACCGCCATGAGCTTGGCCGCGCCAGGTTCCTGGAACGTGTATGGGAATGGCGCAAGGAATACGGGAGCGCCATTATCAATCAGCAAAAACGGCTTGGCGCTTCCTGCGACTGGGAACGGGAACGGTTCACCATGGATGAAGGCCTGTCTAAGGCAGTGAGAAAGGTCTTTGTGCAGCTTTACAACGAAGGTCTGATCTACCGGGGCAATTACATTATCAACTGGTGCCCGCGGTGCCGCACGGCCCTGGCGGATCTCGAAGTCGAACACGAGGACCACGACGGCCATCTCTACCACATAAGCTATCCGTTTGAAAACGGAGGGGGCTCGGCAGTGGTGGCAACCACACGTCCTGAAACCATGCTCGGCGATACCGCCATAGCTGTCAATCCGAACGATGAGCGATACAGGGATCTCAAAGGAGCGAAGGTCATACTCCCGCTTATGGACCGGACAATCCCCGTTGTCTTTGACAAATACGTGGAAATGGATTTCGGAACCGGCGCTCTCAAGATCACTCCGGCTCATGACATCAACGACTTTGAGATCGGAAGACGTCATGACCTTGAGATGATAAAGGTCATTGACGACGACGGAAAGATGAACGAAAATGCCGGAAAATTCGCGGGAATGGATCGATTTGAGTGCCGTGAGGCCGTCATAAAGGCGCTCAAGGCAGAGAGGCGCCTTGTCAAAATAGAGGGATACCAGCATAGCGTGGGCCACTGCTATCGATGCAGGACCACGGTGGAGCCGAATCTGTCCATGCAGTGGTTCGTACGGGTCAAGCCGCTGGCGGAACAGGCTATCGATGCCGTGAAATCCGGCAGGACCAGGATCATTCCCGAAACCTGGAACAAGACATATTTTGACTGGATGGAAAACATCAGAGACTGGTGCATTTCAAGACAGATCTGGTGGGGACACCAGATCCCGGTGTGGACATGTGAATCCTGCAACGAGATCATCGTGTCCACCGAGAATCCCGAATCCTGCCCAAAGTGCAAAGGCAAAGACCTTGTCCAGGACACAGACGTGCTGGATACATGGTTCAGTTCCGCCCTCTGGCCTTTCTCCACAATGGGCTGGCCTGACAAAAGCCCCTTGTTGAACTCATTCTATCCCACATCGGTTCTTATCACAGGATTTGACATCCTTTTTTTCTGGGTGGCCCGTATGATGATGATGGGGCTCAAATTCATGGGAGAGGTGCCTTTCAGAGACGTTTACATTCACGCATTAGTGCGCGACGCTGAAGGGAAAAAGATGAGCAAGTCAAAAGGAAACGTCATCGATCCGCTCTATGTGATTGACCAGTATGGAACCGACGCGTTCCGTTTCACTCTTGCTGCGTTCGCCGCCCAGGGGAGAGATATCCGTCTTTCAGAAGAGCGTATCGAAGGCTACCGCCGCTTCATCAACAAGCTGTGGAATGCCTCCCGGTTTTCATTGACGCATCTGAAAGAGCCGTCCGGCATGCCTTTGTCTGCGGATTGTTCAGACTATTCACTTCCCGACCGGTGGATTCTCAGCAGGTTGAACCGCGTGACGGAAAAGGTGACGGCAGCGCTCGATGATTATAGATTCAATGAAGCCGCCGGGGCGATCTATCAATTCGTGTGGCACGAGTTCTGTGACTGGTATCTTGAATGTATAAAACCGATCCTGTATCTGCGTGATGATACCACTCACAAAGACGCAACCAGGCATGTCCTTTCCGTGGTTTTGTCCTCGATTCTGCGTCTTCTCCATCCTTTTATTCCGTTTGTGACCGAAGAGATCTGGCATAAGCTCCCCGGATCGAGCGGTTCCATCATGAAGGCAGATTTTCCAAAGGTGGTTCACGACCATTCGGATGCGGAGGCCGAAAGGGTGATGGAACTGATCATGGGTCTCATAAACGGCGTCAGAAACATACGGGGAGAGGTGAATATCCCACCGTCCAGGTTTCTGAAGATCATAGTCGAATCTCCTGACAAGGCCACGCTTGATACGATCGAAAAACACCGGGACATTGCCATAAATCTTGCCAGGCTCGAAGAGATGACCATAAGGGCTCCGGGGACCCGCCCGGATTCAGCAGCCGCAGCGGTAATCGGGTCTCTGACACTGTATGTGCCGCTGAAAGGAATCATAGATCTTGAGGAAGAAGAACGGCGGCTGTCAAAGGAGATTGCAAAGATCGAAAAGGAATTAAGCAAGACTGTCAAAAAACTAAGCAATGAGAGTTTTCTCAAAAAGGCCCCGCAGGACGTAGTAGAAAAAGCAGAAAGCAAAAAGAAGACCATGGCGGACAAACGGGACAAGCTCAAGAAGCACCTGGAAAAGATAGAGGCATTGAAGAATTCGTAGATCATGATTGAGGAATAGTTATGAAAACGGCTTTGAGTAAGTTTGATGAAATATTGGTTAGAATAGGAAGATACCGCACTGAGAAGGAGCTTATGCAGGATGCTTTGCGTACTCTCCTTAGGACAAAGCCGGAATTGAAAAGGGACGTAGCAATCGAATTGTATAAAAAGAAAGAGGTGTCTCTGTTGAGAGCCTGTGAGATGTGTGGATTGAATATGGAAGATTTCAAGGAATTGTTGAAGGAAAAAGGGATCAAGGTCCCGGTTCCAAGCGTGCCGGCCGAAGAAATTGACAGAGAAGTAAAGAGGATCTTAGAGGCGGTCTAATGACGGTTTTCGATGCCGATATTCTTAGCATGTTTGCAAAAGCAGATGCAATTCATTTATTGAAGCGCCTTTTTGCTGAGAAGGGAGTGATGACATCTAAGATAAGAGATGAAATCTCTGTGCCTTTGGAGTATGGATATATCTTTCCTCTCGAAGTGCTTTCCACTATAAAAACAGTGTCGTTAAGCAATCAAGCATTAGAAAAATATGAAAAACTTCAAGAGGATTTGAGTTTGGGGAAAGGAGAATTGGAAGCTATTGCCTATTGCAAGACCGAGAATTCCGTATTTGCAACGAATGATATAAAAGCGAGGAAACTTGCAAAGCATGCAGGAGTTTCTGTTGTTTCCTTGCAGGCAATCTTGAAGGCTCTCTGGAAAAAGAAGATAATGACCAAAGAAGAGGTCGGACAGCTTCTCGCAAAAATTAAAGATACAGATAATCTTGCGTTAAGTGGAGCAGTTGAAAGAGAAATCTTCGCGGAAGCAAATAGCGGAGAAAAAGATGGTTGTTGAATCGTATATTTTGCGCACAATGATCGGCTGCAGGAAAAATATGTGGATCGAACAGTGGAGATAGCGGAAGGATTAAATATTGATTTTGATAAGTCCGGGAAACTGGTCGGGCTGGAGGTGTTAGACGCCGCGGACAGATATTCTTTAGCTGACATCTTCAATCTTTCTACCGAAAATCTAATACTGGAAAAATCCCTGACAAAGAAAGCAAAAAGCAAATTGGGTTGAGGAACGAAAGGGAAAGTTGTTTCGTCCCCGTTCCTTGTCTTTGGATACGGATCTATGATTGATTTGACAAAAGATATTAGAGACGACTATCTTGATCGCTTTTCCATTGACCGACTGATATGCGCCGCTCTTGAAGAAGATATCGGGTCCGGCGATGTTACCACTGATTCCGTGGTGGACCCGGACCGCGCCGGCAAAGGGGAAATCATGGCCAAGGAATCCATGGTCCTGGCCGGGCTTGATGTTGCGTGCAAGGTCTTCGTTGCGCTTGATCCACAAATCGAGTTCGGGAAGAAATATAAAGATGGCGACCGGATCGCAAAAGGGACGGTATTTCTGGAAATGGCCGGGAATCTCCGTGTCCTTTTGAAAGGAGAACGCACGGCCCTCAACTTTCTCCAGCGCCTCTCCGGCATAGCGACCCTGGCGAGACAATATGCGGATCGTGTTGCAGGAACCGGGGTCCGGATAGTTGATACCAGGAAGACAACACCGGGTTGGAGATATCTTGAAAAATACGCAGTCACGGTGGGCGGCTGCCACAACCACCGTTTCGGCCTCTATGACGGGGCGCTCATAAAGGAAAATCACATTGAAGCGGCGGGCGGGATCACTGAGGCCATAACACGGGCACGCGCGTCAATCCATCATCTTCTCAAGATAGAGATAGAGGTCACAAGAATCGAACAGATAGAAGAGGCCCTTGCAAACAAGGCTGATATTATAATGCTCGACAATATGAACCCTGCTATGATCAGGGAGTCTGTGGCCCTTATCAACAAAAGGGCCCTGGTGGAGGTCTCAGGGGGGGTGAACCTTGAGAACATACCCGGTTTCCTGCAGGCAGGCGTCGATTTGATCTCTGCAGGGGCGCTAACGCATTCGGCGCGGGCCGTTGATATCAGCATGCTTATTACCGCGGGTCATGGTGGCGGTCATCGGTGATGACTATCCTGTCTTACAGAAAAACAAAGAGATCCCGAATTTACACACCGTCAGAGTGTGAGATTCTGCCTTATGTCATGCGAGACAGGCTCGGGCTTGATGTCGAAATGCGGGAGTATCGGATTGAAGATCACCCGGGCATCAGGACCATGTACGACGATTTTGAGCCCAAAGGACTTGCCATGGGACTTCCTCCTCCTGATGATGGGGTAAGAAAAAGATGGGTCGATGATGTCGTCACTGCCTTTTACAATTTCATTGCACTGCGCGAACGAAAAATCATAGGTCACGCCGCTATCGACGTCTTTCGCACAAAGGCCTCTCTGGAGTATCTAATCTTCCTGCACCAGGATTTCAGGGGCCGGGGCATCGGGACCGAATTCTCGCTCACGGTAAAAAAGATATGCAAGAAACTCGGGTGCAGGCAGGTGTGGGTCACAGTCTCATCCGCTAATACACGGGCCATCAATATGTTTAAGACGGTGGGATTCAAATTCAGAGGACCTATCGGAGTAGAGCGCGAAATGGAGCTCAATCTAAGACGAAAGACAAGAAAGAAAAAATGAACGTAACTGGTGGATAGACTGAAGGTGGAAGGCTAATAGCCAAAAAACCTTCGATGTGAGAATAGCATTCAACTGACTGTAATTTCAGGCATTTTAAGGTTTACGTTCCGGTACTGATTAATGAAATCGGTTTTCATATACAGCGATGAGTTCGGCAAATTCAAGGTCAGCAAGGATTACCCGTGGCTGACTGAACGGTCGGACGTCACATACAGACGATGCAGCGAATTGAATCTCCTTGACCGCGACTGGATGAAGGTCGTCAAGCCCCGGACCGCTGCTATCAAGGATCTTTACACCTATCACACAAAAGAATATATTCAACTCCTGCGCAAGGCCGACAAAGGAGTCTTTGAGGAATCGATGTTGATCCACGGGCTTGGAACCCTTGAGTGCCCGGCGGCAAAAGGGCTTTTCAAGTACCACACCCTGGCGGCAGGGGCCACGATCTGCGGAGCGGACCTTATCTGCAGGAAAAAAGCGGACACCGTGTTCAGCCCGACCGGAGGATTTCATCACGCAGGACCTGACTTTGCCTCAGGATTCTGCTATATTAATGACATAAACATTGCCGTCAAAAAGCTCCTGAACCATCGCAAACGGGTGCTCTATGTAGATATAGACACCCATCACGGGGGTATGGTCCAGGAGGCGTTCTACAGCAATCCGGGAGTAATGTACATATCGTTCCACGAAAGCGGGAAGACCCTTTTTCCCTGGAAGACTGGATTTGAAACGGAAATCGGCAAGGGAAAAGGAAAGGGATACAACATCAATTTCCCGTTGCCGGAAAACACGGGAGATGACGAATTCCTGTGGGGATTTGAGAGGGTATTGCCGCCTGTTGCAAAGGCATTCAACCCGGATGTTGTGGTTGCTGTCATAGGCGTTGACATGATGTTTTCCGACCCGATGTCACATCTCAGGTTGACCAATAACGCCTTTGTCAAAGCGGTGGGGATGATCAAAGAGTGCGCCCCTGAACTGCTTGCCCTCGGATGCGGAGGATACGTGCTTAACAATATAGAAAGATCGTGGACCCTTGCATGGGCCGCCATGAATGGTCTTTTGCCGGTCGAAGATGAGAGCATGACTTTTGGCGGGATGTTCTGGGGAGACGGCCTTTCTTCACTCATGGACCGGCCCCATTTCAGCCCTGAGGATATCAGAAAAAAAACAGCAAAAGAGATGAAAAGGGTATATCGCTATATCAAGAAACAGATTTTTCCCATATTGGAAATCAGGAGATAGTATATCCAATTTTTGATACTGTGCAGTTAGCGATTAGCAGTTAGTATTAACGGCTCATCGTGGATTAGCGTGAAAAATTCTCCGGTTCATTATGGATGAGGCGGAACACGGATGGAAAATGGTTGGGCTACCTGTCAACCCATCCGCTGACCCGAGAACGCGTTGAGCAGTTTGAAACCGGGCACTGATAGATCTAACCCGACTTTCGCGCTTTAAAAAAACATACCAATATTCAACGGGTTATGACTACAGGCACTACAGACATCCTTCAAGTTTTGTTTAGGCTAAGTTTTTCTTTATCGGTAAATTTTTATCTAGCAGCTCTTTGCACAGGCACTACATTTGATCTCAAAATTTTATTCCCTTTATTATCAACGAGTTATGTTTTTAAGCAAAACTACCTAAACTCCACAACTAATTTATATTATTGCAAATTACAATTTTAAGAAAAAATTTAGCTTGAGAAAAACGCGAAAGTCGGGCTAAGATTGAGGACGCCCTTTACATTTATAGTTTTCAAATGATGGTTATTGTGCTATGGGTTACTGATGCCTAGAAAATCGAGAATAGCCGCGCCGGGTGCGCTGCATCACAT
>MAXM01000036.1 GCA_001751015.1 Desulfobacterales bacterium C00003106 | reverse complement strand
ACCTTCCCGCCGCATGGTTTCAACAAGGATTGCAAGCTGAAACTCTCCGCGTCCTCTTACCAGGATTCTGTCCCGGTCTTCGGTTTTTTCCACCTGGATGGCTACATTGAGAAGGGTCTCCTTTAACAGGCGTTCCCGGATTCGGCTCGATTGGACATACTTTCCCTCTTTTCCGGCAAACGGCGAGTTGTTGATAGTAAATTCCATGGAAACCGTGGGTTCGTCAACGCTGATTCGGGGCAGGGCTTTCGGGGTCTGCCTGTTGCAGATAGTATCGCCGATTTTAACCTCTTCAATACCAGCCATCACTGCAATATCCCCAGGCTGCACCTCGTCGACATCTTTTAATTTCATGCCGTCATGGACCTGGAGCTTAGATACCTTGAGCGGTATGCTTTCGCCGTTTTTGCCGATGCATACCAGGTTGTCTCTGGAGTGGGCAGTTCCGTTAAATATTTTACCGACGGCCAGTCTGCCCAGGTAATCCGAGTAACTAAGGTCCGATACAAGCATCTGAAATGGTGCGTCAGGATCATGGGACGGGCCGGGAATTTTTTCAAGGATTGTGTTCAGCAGAACGTGCAGGTTTATTCCTTCCTCGCTCAGGCTTTTCATTGCGATACCGTCACGGCCGATCGCGTAAAGCAGGGGGAATTCGAGCTGATCGTCAGAGGCATCCAGGTCGATTAAAAGATCGTATATTTCATCAAGGACATCGTCGGGACGGGCGTCATGGCGGTCAATCTTGTTAATGACCACAATGATTTTCAAATCAGCTTCCAGAGCCTTTTTGAGGACAAACCGGGTTTGAGGCAGAGGCCCTTCCGAGGCATCTACCAGAAGAATCGCTCCGTCGGCCATGGAAAGCGCCCGTTCAACCTCTCCCCCAAAATCCGCGTGGCCGGGAGTATCGATGATATTGATCCGAACATCCTTCCATAACACTGAACAGTTCTTTGCCGCAATTGTTATGCCGCGCTCCCGTTCCAGATCCATGGTGTCCATGAGCCGTTCATCGGTTTCCTGGTTGGCCCTGAACAGACCGCTCTGGTGGAACATGGCGTCTACCAGGGTGGTCTTGCCGTGATCCACGTGGGCGATAATAGCAATATTTCTCAAACTGTCGTTTCTAAGCACGTTTGGCATTAACAAAAATCTCCGTTATTTCATTATGTTCCCGGAAGGTCGGTAAAAAGCAGGCCCCCGTGCCTGTCCTGACAATATGCAACCACAGGGGAGAATCAGAAGCAGCAAAAAGAACATGGTGGCAGGATACATTTACAAAGACTATTCTAAACAAATCTACATAACACTGACCTTCTCAATAATCACATCTTCAGCAGGTCTATCAGCTTCACCAGTTTTTACATTACCTATCTTGTCCAATACACCTTCACCATTGATCAACCCTCCAAAGATTGCATGCTTTCCATCCAACCAGGAAGTTGGTATAAGTGTAATAAAAAACTGGCTTCCGCCGGTGTTCGGACCGGAATTGGCCATGCTCAAAAGTCCTTTCTTACCATGCTTCAGCTCAGCAACAAACTCATCATCAATAGTATAGCCCGGGCCTCCAGTCCCCCACATCCGCATCTTGGCTTTGTCTTTGCTCAAAGGATCTCCTGCCTGGATCATAAAATCTTTAATAACTCTGTGGAACCTCTGTCCATCATAGAATCCTTCTTCAACCAGTTTCTTGAAATTCCCGGCAGTCCCTGGAACCAGATCATCATACAACTCAAACTCCATCACACCCATATTGGTTTCGATTTTCACCCTAGTTCTGTCCATCTTGCCACAACCTCCGATAAAAATTAATATCAGCAATAAAGCAAACAGCTTTTTCATAAGAACTCTTCAGATAATTTGGTTAAACATACAAAATACAGAATTGTGATTGTAATGTCAACCCGGCAATTAGAAACAGGGGCGGAATAACTTCCCCATTCATGCATCTCAGCTTCAGGCTGTCTTTGGCCGGTTTTCATTCGCAAAGTCCGCGAAATAGCCTGCTATTCCTGCGGGTTTGCTCAATCGGATCGACCAAATCCAACCCAAATCTGAGCGCCTTAACGGGAAAGTTATTCCGTCCCCGCTCCTTGCCAAAAATAGTTTCCAATAATGTACCGGTTCTGGTATATCTGTCGCCTAAAGTTGCCAGAGCTTCTTTGAGATTTGAATCTTGGCCCTTTATCCGGTTCATTTCCGACAAGGAAAGGTGGACGGCGTCCAGGCGGCAGGGGAAATTCATGATCGCCTTGACATTCCGGTCGTATATATCACTGCCTATCCGGATAACAAAACACTGCAACCTGCAAAGACAACAGAGCCATACGGTTATATACTCAAACCCTTTGAAGAAAGGGAACTGCACATTACGATCGAAATGGCCTTATATAAGCACACTATGGAAAAACGATTAAAGGAGAACGAGGCAAAATATAGAGAACTCGTCGAAAACGCCAACAGCATCATCCTGCGATGGGACACCAATGGAAAAATAACCTTTTGCAACGAGTTCGCCAACACGTTTTTTGGTTATGGGGCCGATGATCTGCTCGGCAAGAATGTAGTGGGCGCGATAACGCCTGAAAGAGACAGCGCAGGACACGACCCTACACAGATGATCCGCAAGATCACGCTTGACCCCGAGCAATACTCCGCCCATGAAAACGAAAACCTGCGCAAAAACGGTGAACGTGTGTGGGTTGCATGGACGAACAAGGCCATTCGTGACAAAGAAGGAAGGATAGTAGAGATAGTGAGCGTTGGCAACGACGTTACCGCGACAAAACGCGCAGAGGAGAGGTTGCGGCAAAGCGAGAAGCAGCTTCGCCAGTCACAAAAAATGGAGGCAATCGGAAGGCTCGCCGGCGGGGTCGCCCACGACTTCAACAACCTCCTGATGACTATCTCCGGTTATACCGAACTCGTACTGAAGCGTCTTGATCAGCAGGATCCCACAAGAAAATATGTTAAGCAGATCCAGAAGGCTGGTGAACGAGCCGTCTCTCTGACCCGGCAGCTCCTGGCCTTCAGCCGCGGGCAGTTGCTCAAGACGGAGCTCGATCTGAATATCAGGGTTAACGAGATAGAGACGATGCTCCGGCGACTCATCAGCGAAGACATCGACTTTGTGGTTCTCATCGAACCCGAACTGAAACATATCAAGGCCAACGCCGGACAGATTGAGCAGATTATGCTGAACCTTGCCGTAAACGCCGCAGATGCCATGCCGAATGGCGGCAGATTCACTATCAAGACCCAAAACGTAATCAATGGCGAAAAAGACCTCATGGTTATTCCCGGCGCTCCGCCCGGCGAATTTGTATGCCTCTCCTTTGAGGACACGGGAAGCGGCATGGATAAGAAGACCGTAGATCGCATTTTCGACCCTTTTTTTACTACCAAGAAAAAAGGCACAGGCTTGGGACTTGCCATTGTCTACGGCATCATCAAACAGCATAATGGATACATAACTGCTGACAGCAGACCGGGTAAGGGCTCCACATTCAGGATATATCTCCCGGCGTTTTCCTCAAAATCGGCAGACAGAACCAAAGTTGTAATCGTGTCACAAAAATTGCGGGGAAACGGAGAGCAAATTCTCCTTGTTGAAGATAAAAAAGGGGTACGCGAGGTTTCAACTACGGTCCTTCGTGAAAACGGCTATGGGAACAAGGGCTGAACAGAAAAACCGGGAGCTCCATTAATTATTAGGTTGAAATTGGAAATTTGGGGGAGATGAAACAATCAATTTGGGATCAACTTAAAAGGTAGGGAAACAACAGAGTATGACCAAAAAACTGTCAAAAAAAATAGAACTGGCCGACCAAATAGTCCTTGATGTCTGGGATACCTCCCGTGTTGCAGCAGGCGACCGGTGGTTTGTCAGGATTGAGGTCTCAGGAGACGTATCCGTCAAGAAGCAGCATTTTGACATGACCCGGGATACTGACACGTCCTATTCCGAGGCGCTAAGACTGATAGGACCGACTGTTCGCTATGAGTATAAGAGAGAACGGATATTTGTTGACAAGAAGATCAAGGATGAGATTTTTAAAGAACTCGTGGCAACCTTTGAAAAAGACACACTTCCTTATGTGTCAAGGCCTGATTTCTTCAAGAAATTTGTTCTGTCAAGATATGCCGCGAGCTGCAGGCCGATAGGGCCCCAGGCACAATCTGTCTATACCTGAATGCCATTAACTTAAGCTATTATTGCTTTTTGAACCGCAGAACACCGAA
>MAXM01000035.1 GCA_001751015.1 Desulfobacterales bacterium C00003106 | reverse complement strand
GCCAAGAACTGGTTGACCTTTAGTATGAGCCATAGCCATATACATCGAATCCCATCCATGGCTGAAGAGTCCCGTGAGGATCATTCTCTACCCGGTGTCTGGCCTTGCATGGTTGTTTCTGTCAACAACCGCTTTTACCAATGGAGTAATGTTGTATGCATTCTAATAGGCTGTGTGGGAGTCATCAGGTTCAGGTGAGTGAAGGACCTTCGCAGGCTAAACGTTTATCTCTGAAGCGCTCATTTGGCCGTGATTGGAAATATTGCACGGCCTTGGCAGGATACGGCTACAGTTCTTGAATATTTTCGACCTGTGCGGTTAGCTTTTCGGCTTACGCCCAATAGTTGGGATCGCCAATGATTGCAACAAGATAGAAATGGCTTTTCTTGCGCTCAGGCAAACAATAAAATGTATAGTTTCAGCAGGTTACAGAAAGCGTTAATCTAACCGCACAGGTCGAAATATTTTGGCTCCAATACTTGCTATTCTATCAACTTTTGTGATTTGAGATGGAACACATTTGACCCAACTCTATGTGCCTGCTTGGGAAAGTTATTCCGTTCCTTACTGATCATCTGCATAATCAAACGATGTAATAAAGCGGGAGAATAAGACGAGAGCATGCTTGCCGAACTTCAAGGACAGATTGAAAGGATCACCTACACTAATGAGGAAAACGGGTTCACGATTGCCCGATTAAAGGTATATGGTCAACGGGATCTTGTGACCGTAGTGGGAAACCTGATGGCTCCGACACCCGGTGAAATCCTCAAGATGAAAGGAGAGTGGGCCGATCACGCCAAATATGGCGAGCAGTTCAAGATAGTGCAATACAAGACTACAGTTCCGGCATCTGTTTATGGAATTACAAAATACCTGGGCTCCGGTCTCATAAAAGGGATTGGTCCTGTCATGGCCAAACGGATCGTTAAGCAATTCGGCAAAGAGACCCTTGATGTCATAGAAAACGACATCGAGAAGCTGGCAGAAATAGACGGCATCGGCAAGAAACGGATCGGGATGATCAAGAATGCCTGGCAGGACCAGAAAGAGATCCGGGAGGTAATGCTCTTTCTCCAGACACACAACGTCAGTTCAGGATATGCCACAAAAATATTCAAGCATTACGGAAACCGTTCCATCCAGGTGGTTAAGGAAAACCCCTACCGCCTGGCAACAGACATTTTCGGCATCGGCTTTGTTACTGCAGACCATATTGCGGAGAAGCTGGGCTTCAGCAAAGATTCTGAGTTAAGGGCTGAAGCAGGTATACTCTATGTCCTCCACCAGCTCGCAGATGAAGGCCATGTTTATTACCCTTATGAAGCGCTTGTAAAGAAGTGCCAGGAAATCCTTGCCGTGGACCGGGAGGTGCTTGTCAAGGCCTTTGGCACAATCGCTGTTGACAAGAGAATCGTGATCGAGGACCTGAACGAACATATTGAGGAGTTTGCGGAAAACAAGAAAGCAGTCTATCTGGCCAAGTTTCACGTGTCAGAAACCGGAATTGCCACACGCCTGAAGAGACTGGTGAAAGCCCCCGGGTCCATCCGCGAGATTGACCCGGACAAGGCCATAGAGTGGGTGCAAAAGCAGCTTGCCATCACGCTGGCCGGAAGGCAGGTTGAGGCAGTAAAGTGCGCTGTTGCCAATAAGGTCATGGTCATCACCGGCGGGCCCGGGACAGGTAAAACCACCATTATCAATGCTATTCTCAAGATCTTTTCAACGCTGAAGGTCAATATCATGCTGGCTGCTCCCACAGGCAGAGCCGCAAAGCGAATGACCGAGGCCACCGGTCACAAGGCCAAGACCATTCATCGAATGCTGGAGTACAGCATCCGGAAAGGGGGATTCCGGAAGAACGTTGATTACCCGCTTGATTGCGATCTCCTGATTGTGGATGAGGCCTCGATGATCGACACCATCCTGATGCACCATCTTCTGAAGGGCATCCCCCCAACAGCTACGTTCATCCTTGTGGGTGATGTAGATCAACTGCCGTCTGTCGGTGCCGGAAATGTTCTTAAGGATATTATCGCATCGGGTGCCATACCGGTGGTGGAGCTGAACGAGATCTTCCGCCAGGCCAAGGAAAGCCTGATCATCATCAATGCCCACAAGATCAATAGTGGTTTGCTCCCCTCACCTAAGCAGTCAGACAACAAACTGGATGACTTCTATTTTATTGAGCAGGAAGATCCCGAAGAGGTAGTCAGAATCATACTGGAACTTACAAAGGAACGTATACCCGAACGATTCGGGTTTGATGCTGTTGACGACATTCAAGTGCTTACGCCCATGCATAAGGGCATAGTAGGCGCCGGGAACCTCAATGTGGAATTACAAAGCACGCTTAACCCGGGCCAAGGCGGGGTAATGAGAGGCAACAGGAACTACAGGCTCAACGACAAGGTGATGCAGATCAAGAATAATTATGACAAAGAAGTGTTCAACGGCGATATTGGCAGAATTACCAGGATTGACCAAGAGACCCGGAAGGTGACCATCTCTTTTGACGGGCGGGATAGGGCTTATGACTACACAGACCTTGACGAAATCATTCTTGCCTATGCCGTCTCCGTGCATAAGTCTCAAGGTTCTGATTACCATGCGGTAATCATACCCATCGTTACACAGCATTATATACTGCTGCAACGCAATTTGATTTATACAGCGATAACCAGAGGAAGAAAACTGGTGGTCATGGTCGGCACCAGGAAGGCCCTGGCCATCGGTGTCAAAAACGACAAGACAAAGAGAAGATATACCTATTTGAGGTATAGGTTGGAATAATTGCAAACCTTCAAAAGGTCGGTTGCAAACGTGGGGTACAACGCCAAGAAAAACGTGAGGACATAGGCCCAAATTCGGTGCCAAAGGAGAATATATGAACTGCACGGGGTGACGATGTTTGGATTAGGGAATTGCCCGATCATGAAAATCCTTCTTGACAAATAGTTCGGGTGTACTATAAGAAACAAATATAGTATATCTGTACTATTTTAACAGAGTATATACCTCGAAAGGTCATAAATTGCGAGGTATCTATTACAGGAGGATTATCATGATCGCATTGACTTCAAAACAGCATGCAATATTGAAATATTTATCGGACTGCTATGAAAAAAACGGGTTCCCTCCGACATTACGTGAGATATGTGCTCATTTTGACCTGAAATCTCCCGATACAGCCCGTTTTCATCTCAAATCCCTCCATGATAAGGGC
>MAXM01000034.1:15476-16362 GCA_001751015.1 Desulfobacterales bacterium C00003106 | reverse complement strand
AGGGTGTCGCCGATTCCTTCATAAAGGAGCATCCCGATACCAAGAGCGGATTTTACCGTTCCCGAATAGAGGGTGCCGGCCTCGGTTACGCCCACATGGAGGGGAAGGTCTGTCCGGGCAGCAAGCATCCGGTATGCCTCCAGGGTTACAAGAACATCTGAGGCCTTTATGGATATCTTTATGTCGTGAAAGTCGAATGAGTGTAATAGCTCCACATGCCTCAACGCGCCTTTTACCATTGCCTCAGGGGTTACACCATATTTCTTGACGAGGTCCTTTGGCAAAGAGCCTGCATTGACCCCAACCCTGATCGGCAGACCATACTCGCGAGCCAGGTCCGCCACAGCCTTTACTTTATTGTCTTGTCCGATATTCCCGGGGTTGATGCGCAGGCCGTCTGCACCAGCTTCTATGGCGGCAAGGGCAAGGCGGTAGTCAAAATGAACATCCGCAATCAGTGGGATGTGAATCTGCTGTTTTACGGATCGAATCGCCTCTGCTGCCTGCATGTCAGGCACCGCGACCCTGACGATTTCGCAGCCCGCGGTCTCAAGTCGGTGGATCAGCTTTACCGTGGCAGGAACATCGTGCGTAAATGTGTTGGTCATCGACTGAACGGCAATTGGAGCATCGCCTCCGATTTTTACTGTACCAACAGATATTTCCCGGCTTTTTCTTCGCGAAATATTGATAGACATATTACGACCCTGGCGGTAATAAACAGCATCTTTTCGATGTCAAGCTGATCACAGCCCGTAACCCTCCGCCGAAAGGGGAGGGGATTGATCGGGATCTTTCTGATACAGCCGATTACTCATGAACGAAGTCTGATACTGAGAAACGGGGACGAAATAACTTCCTCAACTATGCATCACAGCTTCAGGCC
>MAXM01000034.1:12630-15362 GCA_001751015.1 Desulfobacterales bacterium C00003106 | reverse complement strand
TCGAGAATTTTGACCGATAACGCCGTGCAATTATTTATGTGAAAGTCTATACTTGGGAAAGTGATTTCGTCCCCGTTCCTGAGGTTAATATCTATCAGACTACAGCATACTCTTCAAGCAAAATTGATCTGACCGGGTCTGGATTCGATTGCGGGGGTATCGGATATCAGGTGCATTCTGATGAGGAACGATTTGCTTGAGCGCCATAAAGGCTATTGGGGAAATGATAGATGGTCACGGCTTGAAATTAGAAAGTAGAAATTTGGGAAGATGAAACGAGTTTGCGAGTTGGGTGTTTACAAACTGGCAGAAGCATTTTTGATAACTGGAACAAAAAGGTTTAGAACACCGTAGGCTATCACATAATGTTCATCAACAGTACAAAAGCATGAAGGCCAAATTTCCAATTTCTATTTTCTAATTTCAACGTTCCGTGATACTGAATGGACTATGGAAAAAAGGCCCTTATGCCTTGGGCTTTTTTCCCCCTGTCGTCTTTATCCCTGCGCCGATCAATTCCACGAATGACATGGACGCAGCGTCTCCTTTTCGAAACCCGAGCTTTGTTATCCTGGTGTATCCACCGGCCCTGTCTCCATAAGAGTCCTGGGCCTCTTCAAAAAGTCTGTGCACGACCGTTTTGTTTTTGACAACTGCGAGGGCTTGTCTTCTGGCATGAAGATCTCCCCGTTTTGCGAGTGTAATAATTTTGTCTGCCCAACGTCGGACCTCTTTGGCCTTGGTGTCCGTGGTTTTGACACGACCGTGTTCCAATAATGAAGTAACCATGTTTCTAAACATGGCCTTCCTGTGACTCGGTGTTCGATTCAGTTTTAATCCTGACTTGAGATGTCTCATTCTTCTTCCTCATCATTTTTGTCTCTATCGCGCAATTCTGGTAAGCCATCCAGATTCATACCCAAAGACAGGCCCATTTCAGTCAGGATCTCTTTGATCTCGTTCAACGACTTCCGCCCGAAGTTCTTTGTCTTCAGCATCTCACTTTCTGTCTTTTGAACCAGGTCACTGATATACTGTATATCGGCATTCTTGAGACAGTTGGCCGATCGTACTGAAAGCTCAAGCTCATCTACACTCCTGAACAGATTCTGGTTGATCTCAGGCTCTTCTTGTTCCGGTTCATCTTCAACTATCTCTTCTTCATCAAAATTGATAAACAGGGAGAACTGTTCTTTCAATATTTTTGAGGCATATGCCACCGCATCTTCCGGCAATACACTTCCGTTTGTCCATACTTCCATGGTCAGTTTGTCGTAGTCGGTCTTCTGGCCGACACGGGCATTGCCAACTACGTAATTGACCTTCCTGACAGGGGAAAAAACAGCATCAAGAAAGATGGTCCCAAGGGGGCTTTCCTCGTCCTTGTTTGATTCGGACGGCGAATAGCCTTTGCCCATTTTTACAGTAACCTCCATGGACAATTTGCCGTCTTGAGAAAGTGATGCAATGGTTTGATCAGGATTCAACACAACCACACTTCCATCGGTGATAAAGTCACCGGCCTTGACGACACATTCTCCTGAGGCGTCAATCCGTACTGTTCTGGGCCCCATATCTTCCATTTTGAAACAGACTTCCTTGAGGTTCAGCAACAGATCTGTCACGTCTTCCAATACACCGGGAACAGTTGTAAATTTGTGTGTGACCGAATCAATGCTCACCGATGTCGCAGCCGCGCCATAGAGAGAAGATAGAAGAACTCTTCGCAGGGCATTGCCAATAGTCAGCCCAAATCCTCTCTCCAGAGGCTCACAAACAAACTTGCCATAATAGTCATTGTGTGTCTCAGGAACCAGATTCGCCCTGTTAGGCTTGATAAGATCACGCCAGCTAATTGACATCAATTCGTTGGATCCCATTATTGTCTCTCCAAGGGTATCATTTCAGCCTTATGAAACAGACAGGCCCGAATAAGCTTCAAAACCTGATTCATGCAGGTCTCTTTTCGACCGGTTCGAGAGCTACTTTGAATAGAGCTCAACAATGAGTTGCTCCTGGATAGGCATTGTGACTTCATCACGTGTGGGGAACGCTTGCACCTTCCCTGTGAAATGTTCCTTGTCGAGTTCCAGCCAGCCGGAGATGCCTCTGCGCTCCACAGTGCCCATAGCCTCAACAAATAAGGCCACTTTTCGTTTTTTTTCTTTTAGTTCGACAACATCGCCGACCCTTACTAAATACGAAGGGATATCTACGCTTCTGCCATTGACCGCAAAGTGTCTGTGACGGACCAATAATCGCGCCTGCGTGCGGGAATTTGCAAAACCAAGCCGGTAAACGACGTTATCTAGTCTACGCTCCAAGAGCACCAGCAGATTTGTGCCGGTAATACCCCTCTGGCGATCCGCCTTCTTGAAATAGGAATGAAACTGTTTTTCCAGCAGGCCGTAAACTCTTTTGACCTTTTGCTTTTCGCGAAGCTGAATTCCATAGTCTGAATGCTTGCTGCGACGCTGTCCGTGTTGACCTGGCGGATAGTTGCGCCTGTCATAGGCGCACTTGTCGGAATAACACCGGTCACCCTTTAAGAAGAGCTTCAGATTTTCACGGCGGCACAATCTACAAACTGATCCAATATATCTTGCCAAATCATCCTCCCGTATACTTACGGCTTGCGCAAAAAAAAAAGCTGCCATTTTCCCCTGAGTCTATACCTCGGAAGGTTATAAATTGCGTTTTTTTCGGTGAGCAATGAGCATCAAGAGCAAGGC
>MAXM01000034.1:6384-12574 GCA_001751015.1 Desulfobacterales bacterium C00003106 | reverse complement strand
TTATGGCCTTTCGAGGTATAACTCTCCCGCCAGGGAGAGGGGACTGACGTCCCTTACACCCTCCGCCTTTTTGGAGGTCTGCAACCATTATGAGGAATACACGTTACGTCTCTGATTAATTGCACGTTAAGTCCCGCTGATTGCAGGGACCTCAAAGCGGCCTCTCTTCCGGCCCCCGGGCCTTTCACATAAACATCTATATTTTTCATTCCATGTTCCATCGCTTTTTTTGCGGCGTCTTGCGCTGCAAGCTGGGCCGCAAACGGAGTACTCTTTCTCGACCCCTTAAATCCCTGCATGCCCGCGCTTGCCCAGGAAATAACATTCCCTGACTGGTCAGTGATCGTCACGATGGTGTTATTGAACGTAGACTGTATGTGGGCTACGCCATTTTGCACAAATTTCTTAACTTGCTTCTTGGTTCCCCGTCGAGTCGCCTTTGCCATTTTACCCCCTGTTTTCTTTTACTTCTTACGCTTGCCTACCGTGGCACGACGTGGCCCTTTGCGAGTCCTGGCATTGGTATGCGTTCGCTGCCCTCTTACCGGAAGAGATCTTCTATGACGCAATCCCCGATAGCACCCCAAATCCATTAATCTTTTTATATTCATGGAGATTTCGCTGCGAAGATCGCCCTCAACCTTGCATTCGCTATCCATGCATTTCCTGATCGAGCTTATCTGAACCTCAGTCAAGTCATCGGTCTTGACATCAAAATCAATGCCTGACGTTTTCAATATCTTTTGAGACATTGAACGGCCGATTCCGAAGATATAGGTCAACCCGACGTCCACATGTTTCCCCTTAGGTAAATCAACTCCCGCAATTCTTGCCAATCTCCATACCTCCCTGATATCTGTCACTGGTGATTCGTGGCAGGCAACGGTTACAAGCGCAGGCTACAACGCCCGTCTCGAACAGCAAATGTCACCCCTGTCTCTGCTTGTGGCGCGGATTCTCACATATTACCCTCAAAACGCCCTTTCGCTTGATGAGCTTACACTTAGGACAGATTTTTTTGACTGAAGCCCTGACTTTCATTATATTTCCCCATATTCGTATCGATTCTATTTGAATCGATATGTTATCCTGCCTCTGGTCAGATCATACGGCGAGAGCTCCACCGTAACCGTATCTCCGGGAAGTATTTTTATAAAGTGCATACGCATCTTGCCTGAAATATGAGCCAGGACAATGTGCCCATTGGGCAATTCCACCCGAAACATTGCATTCGGCAAGGTCTCGAGCACCTTCCCTTCAACTTCAATTGCCTCTTCTTTTGCCATGTACGAAACTCCTGTCTCGTCCGCTCAATATATCGGGTCCATTATCCATTATTGCCACGGTATGTTCAAAGTGAGCAGACAAACTTCCATCCTTTGTTACCGCAGTCCATCCGTCTTCGAGGGTTTCAACATCACAGCCCCCCATATTGACCATAGGCTCTATCGCAATGGTCATTCCCGGCTGAAGCCGAATTCCGTATCCCGGCTTGCCATAATTAGGGATCTGAGGATCTTCATGAAGCTCCTTGCCTATGCCATGCCCAACAAATTTGCGGACCACGGAACATCCGTTCAGTTCAACATGCGATTGGATGGCGTGTGAAATATCAGAAAGCCTGTTGCCGTATCTGGCTTGTTCAATTCCGAGGTAGAGCGCATCTTCGGTAATCTGAAGCAATCGTCCTGTTTCCGGGGCTATCTCCCCAACGGGAAGCGTTAGAGCAGAATCACCATAGTATCCATCATAAAGCACGCCGAAATCAATACTGAGGATATCGCCTTCTTTTAAGGGTACAGAGTTCGGAAAACCATGTACTACCTGACTGTTCACAGAGGCACAAATACTGTACGGGAAACCTCTATACCCCTTGAATGCAGGTTTTGCACTGTATTGTTTTGTCAGACTTTCTGCAAGGTTGTCCAGTTCTGAAGTAGTTACGCCGGGTTTGACCTTGCCCTGAAGTATGGTGAGGATATGGGCCACCATCTGATTGCTTACTTTGAGCTTTTCAATTTCTTTTGAAGATTTCAAAGATACCATGTACTAAGTCCGGCCCTTGAGTTGGCCCTTTTTCATAAAGCCTTCATAATGTCTGGCCATCATATGAGCTTCCATCTGGCCTACGGTATCTATTGCAACCCCCACAACGATCAGTAATGCAGTCCCCCCAAAATAGAAGGGGACATTGAATTTGTAGATCAGAAGTGTAGGGAGGACACATATTGCTGAGACATATATTGCTCCACCAAGGGTGATTCTCGTCAGCACCTTTTCAATATATTCGGCGGTCCTTTTGCCGGGCCTGATTCCGGGTATGTATCCGCCATGTTTTTTCATGTTTTCGGCGACATCTGACGGATTGAACGTGACAGCCGTATAAAAATAACAAAAAAAGACAATAAAACCAACAAAAACCAAATTGTACCATATAGTATCCGGGGACATAGCCTGCACAATGGCCTGTATCCAGGGGACCGTGATGAAATTGCCTATAGTTGCGGGAAACATAATGATAGAAGATGCGAAGATAGGAGGTATAACCCCTGCCATATTGATTTTCAGGGGCAAATGCGTGCTTTGTCCTCCGTACATGCGACGTCCGACAATCCGTTTGGCATATTGAACGGGTATCCGCCGTTGTCCGCGTTCCATGAATATGATTGCCGCCACCACGCCGATCATCATCACAACCAGGATAAGAATGAGAAAAATGCCCATTTCACCTGTGCTCAGAAGCCGGAAGGTATTGAAGATAGCTATGGGCAGCCTGGCCACAATACCGGCAAAAATAATCAGAGAAATGCCGTTTCCGATTCCATGCTCGGTAATCTGTTCTCCAAGCCACATGATAAAAGCCGTACCTGCGGTGAGTGTGATTACGGTCATCAGACGAAAGGATAATCCTGGAACCAACACTATGGGGGCGCCTCCAGGTGAAGTCATCCTCTCCAGTCCCACGCTGATCATGTATGACTGTATAATACTCAAGACAATCGTTCCATACCGCGTGTATTGGGTGATCTTCTTGCGGCCCGCCTCTCCCTCCTTGGAAAGACGTTCCAGGGTAGGAACAACAACAGTAAGCAACTGCAATATGATGGATGCGCTGATATATGGCATGATTCCCAGGGCAAATACCGAGAGTCTTTCCAGCGCGCCACCGGAAAACATGTCAAATAGTCCGAAGAGCGTCCCCTGCGCCCCGGAAAAAAAAGACGCCAATGCATCCGCGTCAATACCCGGAGTCGGCACGTGCACTCCAATACGATAGACTATCAGCAACAAAAGTGTGAATAATATTCGTTTTTTCAGTTCAGGGATCTTGAAGATGTTCTGAAAGCCGGTTCCTACCACGTTAACACCCTCGTATTATTCCACCCGCAGATTCCACTTTCGCTCGGGCGGATCGGCTGCATGCCTTGATGTTTAGGGTCAGAGGATAGACTATCTCTCCTTTCCCCAGTAACTTGATCCCTTCAGTCCGGTTTTTCAGCAGACCGGCTGCTCTGAAGGCGTCGTCGTCAACTATGCTTTGCTGCTCAAATCTGGACAGGTCCTGGATGTTGATTATACTGAATTTTTTTTTGAATATATTGTGGAAGCCTCTCTTGGGCAGCCTGCGTTGCAGAGGCATTTGCCCTCCTTCAAAACCAACCCGCACGCCGCCTCCGGACCTGCAGTTCTGCCCCTTTTGCCCCCTGCCTGCGGTCTTACCCCATCCGGATGCGGGTCCTCTGCCAACTCTCTTTTTGTTCTTGCGCGTCCCTTTGAGAGGAGCCAATTCGTTAAGCTTCATTCCCGTGTTCCTCAACTTCGAGTAAATGTGACACCTTTTTTATCATACCCTGTATGACAGCGCTGTCTTTTACAACAACAGACCGGTTCAGTTTGCGAAGCCCCATTGCTCTGACAACCCTCCTGTGTTTTTCAGGTCTGCCGATTACGCTCTTTCGTAATGTAATCTTGATCATCTGCGACATGAGTTTTGAGTCCTTTCAATCCCCGGAATTTCCAGATCAGCAGATCAGAACTATCGGGTTCATACACTATATCTCATCAGGATTTTTGCCGCGTCTTTTTGCAATAGCCTCCCGCGATTCCAGTTGGCGCAACCCTGCCAGCGTAGCCTGAACAATGTTATGCGGATTATGAGATCCAAGGCATTTGGTAAGTATGTTCTGCACGCCCGCTGCTTCCAGTACAGCCCGAACGGCTCCTCCGGCTATAAGCCCGGTCCCCTCTGACGCCGGTTTCAGGAAAACCCGCCCTGCGCCAAACCTCCCGATGACCTGATAGGGGATAGTATTATTTACGAGAGATACTACCGTCATATCCCTCTTTGCCCTTTCAATGCCTTTACGAATCGCTTCAGGGACCTCATTCGCCTTGCCAAGGCCATAACCAACGGTTCCATTGCCATCGCCTACAACAACGATTGCGCTGAATCCAAAACGGCGTCCGCCCTTGACCACTTTCGCTACACGACTAATGTGGATAACTTTATCTATTAACTGACCGTCATCTGCGTCTGCCTTAAACAATGGTTCCTCCCCGTCTAAAAAGCCAAGCCGCCTTCTCTTGCCCCTGTAGCAAGCGCCTTAACACGCCCGTGGAACAAATAACCGTTACGATCAAAAACAATAGTTGTAATTCCCTTTTCGCCGGCCTTTTGCGCCAGCATTTTTCCTACGTGTTGAGCCAGCGCCTGTTTACCTTCGGGTTTAGGCATCTGGATGACACCTTTTTCGACCGTTGACGCTGCAACCAGGGTTCGCCCTGTCGTGTCTTCAATAAGCTGTGCATACATATGCCGCGCGCTTCTGAATACCGAGAGCCTCGGACGTTCCTTTGTTCCGAACAACTTTTTCCGAATTCGTCTTTTTCTTTTTAGACGCGCCTTCATTTTTCCGTTCATCGATTTCATAATTATCACGCTTTCGTCACGGACTTACCTGATTTTCTTCTGATATGCTCTTCTGCGTATTTGATTCCCTTACCCTTGTATGGCTCGGGCTTGTGCAGGCTTCTTATCTTTGCGGCAGTCAACCCTATGAGTTCCTTGTCTATCCCGGAGAGCGTGATCCTGGTCAACTTTTCAACCGCCGCACTGACTCCCTGCGGCAGCTTGTATACAACAGGATGAGAATACCCGATATTGAAAGTCAGCGTATCACCCTTCAACTCTGCTCGATATCCTACCCCGTTGATTTCAAGGACTCGCTCAAAACCCTTGGTTACACCTGTAATCATATTTGCAATCAAACTACGAGTCAAGCCATGTAACGCGTTAGTCTTCTTGGACAGTTTGTTCGGGGTGACCACAACCATTCCCTGTTTGATCTCAAGGTCAATATCCGGATGAATATGCCTTATCAGCTCTCCGTTCTTTCCCTTTATGACAAGATTATGCTCACTATAGGCAACCTTTACAGATTCCGGTATCACTATCGGCATCTTTCCTACTCGTGACATCTGCTTCCCCTTCTCATCTGCTTTCCTTCAAACCTCAAAATCTTCGATCCTGACTTACAAATTGATCGCTTTGTGAGTACACAAATGAGCTACCAGACAGAGCACAGGAACTCACCACCTACATTCTTCTGTTTTGCCTCGCGATCCGTGAGTACACCACTAGACGTTGATAGGATCGCTATCCCCATCCCACTCAATATCATGGGAATTTCGTTTTTCTTGACATAGACACGCCTGCTCAGTTTGCTGTGCCTTCTTATTCCTACAATTGCGCTCTGATTGGCATGAGTGTACTTCAAATAGATACGAATAACCTGCTGTTTCGCGTCTTTTATGAGCTTGTAATTTTTTATGTATCCCTCCGATTTCAAGATCCTGGCCACACTAATCTTGATCTTGGACGCCGGAACGTCTACTCTGCTAAATCTTACCAAGCTTGCATTGCGTATGCGTGTCAGCATATCCGCCAGGGGATCCGTAACTGCCATGGGTTTCTCCTATTTTCTCAATCAAATCGACATAAGGGCTGAGTGATATCGAGCTTCTCAAAAAAAAATGAGCATAATATGCAATAAGGCCCAGAGGACGAACATAATTACTTCACTCCGGGCTCCCTCAATCAGCTATGCTTGCCCTATCGCCTTAAGATTCTTGAGAAGTTACAATCATACCGCTGAACTTGAAACGAGTACCTTAGGAACGGGGACGAAAT
>MAXM01000034.1:6046-6277 GCA_001751015.1 Desulfobacterales bacterium C00003106 | reverse complement strand
CGTTCCTTACCAACTGGATTTTATCACACCCGGCAACTCTCCTCTTAATGCCATGCTTCTGAAGCAGATTCGGCAGACACCGAATTTCCTCATATACCCTCTCGGTCTCCCGCAAATAGGACAGCGAAAATACTTGCGAGTGCTGAATTTCGGTGAACGTTTTACTTTCGCTATTAAGGATTTTTTTGCCAACCGATGCTCCTTCTTGTTTTCATATAGACTTTCAGATAA
>MAXM01000034.1:0-5984 GCA_001751015.1 Desulfobacterales bacterium C00003106 | reverse complement strand
GTCGAGGATTTTGACCGATAACGTCGTGCAATTAATTAGGTGAAAGTCAATAGATCAATTCATAAAAGGCATTCCGAGTAATTGAAGGAGTGCCTTTGCCTCTCTGTCGGTCCCGGCGGATGTATTTATGGTAACATTCAAACCCTTAATTTTGTCAATCCTGTCATATTCAATCTCTGGAAATATGATTTGCTCCTTGATTCCAAGTGCATAGTTTCCTCTCGTGTCAAAGGCCTTGCCTGAGACACCCCGAAAATCACGCACTCTTGGAAGCGCTATATTAACAAGTCTGCCAAAAAAATCGTACATTCGATTTCCACGAAGGGTGGCCTTACATCCGATGGGCATCCCCGCTCTCAGTTTGAATGTGGCAATCGATTTCTTGGCGCGGCATATCACTGATTTCTGACCCGAAATCAGTGCAAGCTCTTCAACGGCTCCATCCATTATCTTGATATTCTGCGTTGCTTCCCCCAGCCCCATGTTTAGAACAATCTTGGTCAGCCGAGGGACCTGCATGATATTCTTGTAGGCGAACTTTTTCCGTAATTCCGGAACAACCTCTTCAAGATACAGCTTTTTGATCCCTGACATGCTACTCCTCGTCCGGATTGGCAATCAGGCCTCCAGCTTCCGATTTCGGCCCCTATTTGTCCAGAATCTCGCCACATTTACGGCAAACCCGGACCTTCTTGCCATCCTCTAACTCTTTCATCTTGATTCGTATGTTTTGCATACACTTATCGCATATCAACATCACGTTGGAAAAATCCAGAGGGCTCTCTTTTTCAATAATGCCACCCTGACGGCTTGGGCCTCCGGCCCGTGTATGTCGTTTTACCATATTGGCGTTTTCTACGATAAGACGTCGACTTTTACGAATAATTTTTAGAACCTTGCCGATCTTTCCCTTTTCCTTACCGGCAATAATCTTGACCTTGTCGTTTTTCTTTATCCGGCAAGCTGTTTTCATAATGGATTCCGTTCCTCACCTTTTCCACATCACAACACTTCAGGAGCCAGCGATATGATCTTCATGAATTGTCTGGCGCGCAGTTCTCTGGCGACCGGGCCGAATATCCGCGTACCAATCGGTTCCTTCGTTGGATTAATAAGCACTGCAGAATTATCATCAAAGCGAATGTATGAGCCGTCGAGTCTGCGGATTTCCTTCTTTGTTCGAACAATAACAGCCCGCATGACGTCACCCTTTTTGACCTTTGAGTTGGGTATCGCCTCTTTGACCGAAACAACGATTATGTCTCCTACGGTCGCATACCGCCTTTTTGCACCACCTAATACCTTTATGCAGTACAATTTTTTTGCTCCGGAATTATCCGCCGCTTCAAGTCGTGTCTCTGCCTGTATCATGATCTATCCTTTTACAGATTCCCGCATAGGGCCTTGTACCTGTTAAGCAGCCTTCTCCACAATCTTGGAAATGCGCCAGTGTTTTGTCTTGGAAAGAGGGCGGGTTTCAACAATCGTTACCTTGTCGCCAATCCCGCATCCATTCTGTTCGTCGTGGCATACATACGTGGAGCTCTTGCGGACATATTTTTTATAGAGAGAATGCTTCACTAAACGATCTACCCGAATTATCACTGTTTTGTCCATTTTATTCTTCAGGACAATGCCGACTCTCTGTTTTCTTAACCCGCGTTTTTTCATAATCTCTATTGTTTCCCCGGTACCCAATTCATTCATCTATTTTCTCATTTAAAACCGTCTTGATTCGGGCGATATCCTTCTTTAGTTGCGGGATCTTCATCGGATTTTCCAGTTGCCCTGTGGCATGCTGAAATCTCAGATTGAACAACTCCACAGTAAAATCCTTTAGCTTTGATTCCGTCTCTTTTACTGTCAACGCCCTGATATCGGCTGCTTTCATAGCAAATCAGCTCCTGACTAAAACCTTTGTCTTGATCGGGAGCTTGTAGGTAGCCAGTCGAAACGCCTCATTGGCCAATTCTTGCGACACCCCTCCCATTTCATATAATACCCTGCCCGGGCGAACAATAGCTGTCCAGCCTTCCGGTGCGCCCTTGCCACCGCCCATTCTTGTCTCTGCGGGTTTTTTGGTAAAAGGCGTGTCAGGGAAGATGCGGATCCATATCTTGCCGCCCCTTTTTACGTGACGGGTGATTGCAATACGCGCTGACTCAATCTGTTGAGCGGTAAGACGCCCGCATTCAACAGCCTGCAATCCGTATTCGCCAAATACAAGCGTTGAGCCACGATAGGAGAGCCCCCTCATCCTTCCCTTCTGGCGTTTCCGATATTTTACCTTTTTAGGACTTAACATCTACACTCCTAAGATTGTTTCTTTGGTGCTTCCCTTAGTATTTCCCCATGGAAAATCAATACTTTAACCCCGATAAGCCCGTATGTTGTGTGAGCCTCACTAAATCCGCAATCGATATCGGCGCGCATAGTGTGCAGAGGAACCCGCCCCTCGCGGTACCACTCCGTACGAGCCATCTCAGCGCCCCCAAGACGTCCGGAACAGGTAATCTTGATTCCCTGCGCTCCAAACCGCATGGCGGAGGAGACTGCTTTTTTCATAGCGCGCCTGAATGCAATCCTGCGTATAAGCTGAAATGCTACGTTTTCCGCCACAAGTTGAGCTACTATCTCCGGCTTTCGAACCTCTTGTATATCGATGATTGTCTCAAGCCGGACGATTTTTTCCAGTTCCTGTTTGAGCTTCTCTATTTCTGATCCTTTTCTCCCAATAATGAGTCCCGGACGGGCCGAAAATATACGCAGCTTGATCCGCTTTGCAGCACGTTCGATTTCAATCTTCGATATGCCGGCATGGGAAAGCCTCTTTTTCAAAAACTGTCGTATCTGATTATCCTGATATACAAACGCTGCATAGTCCTTCCGGGCAATCCACTTCGAATCCCAAGTCTTTACGATACCCAACCTAAAACCTATCGGATGGACCTTTTGTCCCACACCAACACCTCCCCTTGAATCAAGCTTCTTTTATGCCTTTTCTGACAGGATTACCGTAATATGACTCATCCGTTTCAATATCCTGTAGGCCCGTCCCTGAGCCCTGGGACGAAAGCGTTTCAACGTTGCGCCCTGGTCCACCAATATGTTTTTTACAAAAAGGGCATCCACATCAACATCCGGTTTCTGGTTCGCATTGGCCACAGCAGAACGCATAATCTTGTTGAGGATTGCAGCAGCCTTTTGGGGCATGAACTTCAATTTGTTCAATGCATCTTCAGCTTTTTCGCCTTTGAGATCCTGTATGATTTTGCGAACCTTTCTCGGAGAAATCCTTATAAACCTCGCTTTAGACTTGATATCCATTGATCAGAACCTCTGTTATTTGCTCTTTACCCGGGTTTTCCTGTCACCTGCATGGCCATAATAGGTGCGTGTAGGCGAAAACTCTCCCAGCTTGTGTCCGACCATGTTTTCCGAAACAAACACAGGAATAAACTTTTTCCCGTTGTGAATGGCAACTGTCAATCCCACCAATTCCGGAACAATTGTCGAACGTCTCGACCATGTCTTGATGACCTGCCTGCTCTTGGTCTCCTGAGCAGCCAGTATCTTTTTCAATAATTTCTGATCAATATACGGGCCTTTTTTTGCTGAACGCGGCACAAGTCTATCTCCCTTTTCATATTGAAGACCATTGTCTGTGTCAAATTCACAGATTTTCAATCGTCAATCCGGTTACTTTTTCCTTCTTACAGTCTTGTACCCTTTTGTGGGCACTCCCCACGGAGTTACCGGGTGTCGTCCTCCTGAACTCTTGCCTTCTCCACCACCATGCGGATGATCCACCGGATTCATGACAACCCCCCGGACTTTCGGCCGTCTTCCCAGCCAGCGCTTTCTACCGGCCTTTCCCAATGAGACATTTTCGTTATCCACATGGCCAACCTGGCCGACTGTTGCCCAGCAGTCAATGAGTATCTGTCGAACTACACCGGATGGGAGTTTGACACGTGCATATTTGCCTTCCTTGGCGAGAAGTTGTGCGTATGTCCCGGCGCTTCGGACAATCTGGCCTCCTCTCCCTACCCGTAACTCGACGTTATGAATCTGCGTTCCCAAAGGGATACTTTTTAACGGAAGGGCATTGCCCGGCTTAATATCCGCTTTTTCGCTTGCGATTATTTTTACGCCTACCGAAAGATTGACCGGCGCTATAATGTATCTTTTCTCCCCGTCCACATAGTGCAGAAGAGCAATTCGAGCTGAGCGGTTCGGATCATATTCTATCGATGCCACCTTGGCTGGAATATCTTTTTTGTCGCGCTTGAAATCAACCAGGCGATAGCGACGTTTATGACCACCACCCCTGTGCCGCGTTGTGATACGGCCGTTTGAATTACGACCGCCTTTTCGGGTCAGACCCTGAAGCAGGCCTTTTTCAGGGACCGTACGTGTGATTTCATCAAATGTATTGTACGATTGTGTCCTCCGCCCCGGGGAGGTTGGCTTTACATATCTTATACCCATGATCTACCTCACCACTCCCTAAGCTCCTTCAAAAAACTCTATGCGTTCTCCTGGAGCAAGTTTTACCATCGCTTTTTTCCAACTGCGGCGTTTTCCATGTATTTTTCCGATGCGCCTGGTCTTCCCTTTTTTGCGAATCGTACGGACATCTATTACCCGAACGCCGAAAATGGACTCGATAGCCCTCCGGATCTCAACCTTATTGGCCCTTGGCGCAACCTCAAATGCCAGACGATTGTTGTTTTCCTTGTCAATCGTACTCTTTTCAGTGACGACGGGTCTTCGAATGATCGTATATTCGTTCATCGGAGCAACCTTTCCTCTATCTGTTTGATAGTCGGCTCCAGCAACAGAAGGTGTTTAAACTTCAGGATATCGTAAACATTCAGACCTTCAGCCCGTAACACTTTGATCTTTGGAACATTTCTTGCCGAAAGCTCCAGAGACTCATTTGGAGCATCTGTAATAATCAAGGCATTGTTGGCCTTCAGATCTTTCATGACCTCAAGGAAGCGTTTTGTGCTGATCTTTCCGAGATCAAACCCATCAAGGACAACAAGACTCTTCTCTTCGTATTTACTCGCGAGCGCCATCTTAAGGGCCTGCCTTCGTATTTTCTTGGGACACTTGAGAGCAAAACTCCTTGGCGAAGGCCCGAAGACTACTCCGCCCCCACGCATAACAGGAGAAGATAATGTCCCCGCCCTCGCGCGCCCCGTTCCCTTCTGACGGTATGGTTTTTTGCCCCCGCCCCTAACCTGAGAACGTCCCTTGGTCGACGCAGTCCCGCTTCTTTTCTTTGCCAGCTGCGCAAGCACAACCTGGTGAAGGATATGCTTTTTTACGGGCAGTTCGAAGATTCCTGCTGCCAACTCCATTTCAGAAACCTTTTCTCCCTTGATATTATGTACGTCCAGTTTTCCCATTTTTTACTCGCAGCACTCCTTGCTAAGGTGTAGCGTCCCTGCAAAACACTCTCACGCGGCAGGCCTTAGGTCTCAGCCCTTCTGTTTTCTGACTTCCACCAGATTGCCGCAGCTTCCGGGAACAGCTCCTTTTATGATCAGAAGATTCTTTTCGCGTTCTATTCCCACAATCTCCAAGCCCTTTACAGTAACACGACTGTCTCCGTAATGCCCGGGAAGCTTCAAGCCCTTCCTGACTTTTGCCGGCCAGGCACACATCCCGATGGCTCCGGGAGCTCTGTGAAAATTCGACCCATGGGTCGCATTCCCGCCGTGGAATCCCCATCGCTTAACAACGCCTGCGAAGCCACGGCCCTTGGATCTTCCGGATATGTCGACGCGTTCTCCCTCGCTGAATATGTCAACAGTCAACGTTTGTCCTTCTTTAAACTCCGAGCAATTATCTGCAAAAAACTCCCTCAGAGACTGAAAAGCCTTTTCCCCGCTTTTCTTAAAATGACCAGCTATGGGCCGATTGACCTTTTTCCGGTTTTTTTCCTCAAACCCTAACTGCAAAGCCTCATAACC
>MAXM01000033.1 GCA_001751015.1 Desulfobacterales bacterium C00003106 | reverse complement strand
GTGTATCGCCGTCGCCCCCACCGAAATATGAAACGGCGCATATTTCTCCATATCCTCGTGCTTCCCGAGCTCGAAAACGTCCGAGATCTCTATGTCAAAGCTCAACAACTTCATGCCTTCTCCTAGTCTAAGGGCTCGCCCAAAATTCAACCACTATGGACTGAAAGTCCATAGATTGCAATTGCGACTGAAAGTCGCGGTTTCGGCTAAAGCCGACTGAAAGATATGACTGAAAGTCAGAAAATCATGACTGAAAGTCATTAGTCCACTCGAAATCGTCATCGTGGTGATTCGGATGTTTCTCATGTTTCTCAAGATATTCCTGGATCATCTCATCCGTCACATGGCCTGAACTGAATGCTGCATATCCTATGGCACAGAAATGCTTTCCCGAATACTGCTTGCCTAATTGGAAAAATTCTTCTCATAGGGCAAAAACGTCCTTAGGAACGGGGACAAAATAACTTCCTCAACTATGCATCACAGCTTCAGGCCACCTTTACCCGATCTCAAATCACAAAAATATCAAAATAGCCCGCTATTCCATCAACTTTTGTGATTTGAGATCGAACAAATTTGACCCAAATCTATACGCCTACTTGGGAAAGTTATTTCGTCCCCGTTCCTAACGTTGATTGATATTTTCCATGAAAAAAACGTAAAGTGAAGATATGCAACTAATAAAACTGGTTAATTACTCTGTGGAAAGTCCCCTGGAAGGATCTTGCCTGAGGGATGTCAACTTTTCTTTGAACAGGGGAGAGGGCGTCTCGGTTGTCGCGGATGTAAGACATGATGTTCGGCTCTTCATGAGGGGGCTGGCATCACTTGTCTATCCTGCACGGGGGAGTTTTTTTTTCAGGGGCAAAGAGCTTGATTTTTCGGACTACAGGAATCTTCTCGGCTACAAGCAGAAGGTGGGATATGTTGCTTCTGATGCGTCATTTATCAGCAACCTGTCTGTGCAGGATAATTTGATGTTGACGGTCAACTACTTTGAAAATAGATTTCCCATGAGGCTTTCGGATGATATAATGAAATTGTGTATGCAGTTTGGTCTCGATGCACGGCTGGATTTGAGGCCCTCCTGTCTCGATCCTGAAAAGATGAGGATATCCGTTATCATACGCGAGATATGCAAGAGGCCGGATATACTGCTCATAGAAAGGCCAAAGGAGTTCCTGGGGACTGCGAGTTATGATATGTTCAAGTCTGTCTTGCGAAGTTTTGTGAATAAAGGGGTTGCCTTGATCTTTTATACCCTGGATGAGGATTTTTTCAGGGAATTTTCAACCCGCAGAATTTGGATAGAAGATGGAAAAGTTGTGGAAAACGGAAAACAGGATACTGGTGTAGCGGTATGCAGTTGACTTTTACCCGGCGAGAGAAGATCGTAGGAATTTTTATGGTGGTTTTGACGGCGATGCTGTTGACTACTGTTGTCATGTTGGGAAGAGGCAAAGACTGGTTCAAGACGTATCTAACCTATTACACTGTCTTCCAGGAAGCCTATGACCTGAGTCCGAATGCCGTGGTAAAACTCTACAAGGCTGATATCGGCAAGGTGAAGGAAATTGTGGTAGAAGAAAACGGGGTCAAGGTCGAGTTGGCTATCCTGGATGATTATGCTTCCAGGATAAGAGCCGATTCCACAGCAGTCGTGGCAAGCCCGACATTTGTAGGCTCAGAATATGTCTCTATCAAGCCCGGCGGCGTTGAATCCCCTCTCATACCTCCCAAAGGATTCATCCCTTCAGAAAAAAGGAGGTCTGTTCATGATATCCTGGATGAATTCCAGGTCGAGGAGACGGCCAAAAAGCTTATAGCCGCAGTGCAGGATCTATCCGAAATAATTGCCGTGCTGAAAGATCCCGAAGGTCCTTTTTTTACCGCGCTTACCGGGCTCAGCGGGACTCTCGGCTACATGGAAATGATTGCATCAGATCTTGAAAAAGGCGAGGGATCGCTTGGTACGCTTCTCAGATCGGAAGAACCTTTGCAAAAGCTCTATGTTGAAATAGATAAGATAGGAAAGATATTGGAAGAAATAGACAGGGCGGCAGACAAGGCTCCGGGTATCATGGACGATGTAGAGGATGCCATCGCCATTGTCAAAAGAACACTCAGCAACATGGAAGAGGGGAGCTATGACGTTCCCTGCATAACACGGTCCACAAGAGACGGGGTGCGGGAGATAAGAGACGCGGTAGAGGAGATCAACAAAGTGGTGAAATCGGCTCAGAAGAGCTTTCTTGTCCGTCCCAATCTTCCCGCGGAGCCGGAACATGAGGCGATAGACATGGGACTGAGAAAATGAATGGAATCATGAGTCTTTTCTTTTTCTGTTTTTCGGCCTGTCTTGTTGTCTGCGGCTGCGGAGGGTCGGCTCTTTCTGTGCCGGACCATTTGACCTCCGGTGCAAGAGAGTTAAACAGAGGCATCGATCTGTATCAAAAGGGGTGTTACAACAGCGCCCTGGAACATTTTTCAAGGGCGCATGAGCTTTATTCAGCTTCGGATATGTTGTATGGGGTTGCCGAAAGCCTGAATGACCTTGGCAGCGCCTATCAAGGCATGGGGGAATGCGAAAGCGCTATTTTGTGCTTTGATGAGGCGCATGCGTTGTATTTGCACCTCGGAAAAGACGGAGACGCTGCAAAGACGCTTTCAAATAAGGCGGCGGTATTGATAGCGACAGGGAGATTAGACAAAGCGGAAGATACCCTGAACAGGGCATCGCAGTTGGACAAGAAGGCCGGGTGCGGGAAAGCCGAGGTCAGTATCATGAACAACATGGGGGTCCTCCTGACAAAGAAGAAAGAATATGACAGGGCGGAGATTGTCCTTGCAGGCTGTCTGAGCGCGTCCAAACAAGACCCTTGTCAGATGGTGTCCGCCTGTTTTGCCATGGGGAACCTGATGCTTGAAACCGGGAGATATGAAAAGGCGGTCTCTTATTTTTCGAGCGCACTAACCTGTGACCGGAAGAACGGGTTTTATAAGGGGATTGCCGACGATCTGTTCTATATGGGGCTTGCGTTTGACAGGTGGGGAAAGGAAAAGGAATCCATTGAAAGATGGAAGCGGAGCGCAAAGGTCTACGCCCTTCTTGGGTGCGCCGATGAAGTTGACAGGGTGATGAAGCGCCTGGGGGAATCAGCCGTGAGGCAGGATGTGGATATAACTGTGACGAAATCATTCGTCGACAGATGGCTTCGCGGAGAGATCTGCGAAAGGCTTTGTCCTTAGATATTTGGAGGGTGATGTTGAAAGCAGTGAAGAAAAGACTGCTTGCCGGTGTCTGGCTTGTAATTTTCTTTTCGCTCTTGCTGGGCATGATATGCGGAAAAAACGGGGCGATTGATCTATTCCGGTTGAAATCCGAATCGAATCGCCTGGTTCGTATTGTTGATGACCTCAAAAGAGAAAACCAGACGCTTTATCGCACAATCCAGCGCTTGAAAAGTGATCTGCAATACATAGGGGAAGTGGCAAGGGACGAGTTGGGAATGGTTGCGGAAGACGAGCTCATATACCAGTTTGAACCAGGAAAAAAAGAGAAGTGAAGCGAGAATGAGTACGATTGCGCAGTCAAATCCCTTGACAAAATGCTTATATTACTATAACAACAACAAAAAACTGATAATGAACTGATAGAATGTAACTGGTCAGGTGTTTAGGTAAAAGGATGAACATGATTGGCAGACTGCCGGGGAAACGGGCTGATATATGATATAAATTTGATAAAATATATCATATATCTCATTAAAATGAAAGGAGAAAGGCGTATATGAACATCTTATTTTTTGGGCCAAACGGCGGCGGAAAGGGTACACAGGGAGCAATCGTCAAGAAAAAATATAACATCGCGCATATTGAGTCAGGCGCTATTTTTCGGGACAATATCTCCAAGGGTACGGAATTAGGGGCCAAGGCAAAGGGTTTTATTGACAAGGGTGAGCTGGTTCCGGACGAGATCACTATTCCCATGATCCTTGATCGTCTCAAGGAAGATGATTGCAAGAACGGATGGCTTCTCGACGGTTTTCCGAGAAACAAGAACCAGGCGATAAAATTAGACGACGCCCTTAAGGCGGCTGATATGCCCCTTGACGTGGTTATTGATCTTATTCTTGACAGGGAAATCGCCAAGAATAGAATCATGGGTCGTCGTCTTTGCGTAAATGACAACAATCACCCGAACAACATCTTTATCGATGCCATAAAACCTGATGGTGACAAGTGTCGTGTGTGCGGTGGAGCGCTGAAGAGCCGGGCAGACGATCAGGATGAAGGAGCGATTGACAAACGTCACGCTATTTACTACGATACAGATACAGGCACAATGGCTGCGTGCAACTATTTCAAGGAGATCTCCAAGAACTCGGGCAGCCCGAAGATCGTAGTCCTCGACGGGAAGCCGGACGTAAAAACGGTTTCTGAAGAGCTTATTTCAAAGCTGTAAACAAAAACATTCGCGGTCTTTTGTCCATTGTCCGCAGGTGGCTTGTTTGCCCCGGGCAATGGACAAGACAAGGGACAACGAATTTATTTCCTAACCATCTGAAAATCTACGTACCCGGTCACTTGCTCTATGATCAAGTATCTGATTCGGCGGCTCCTTCAGAATATTCCCATTCTTTTCGGAATCACCCTTATTTCATTTTTCATTATTCACCTGGCCCCTGGAAGCCCGATCGGTCTAACTCTGAACCCCAAGGCCTCTCCCAAGATCATTGAACAGATGGAAAAGAACTATGATCTGGACAAGCCGATTGTCGTTCAATACGTACTCTGGGTAAAAAAGCTCTGTACAGGGGAGCTGCACTCATTCAAAGACGGCAAACCCGTGCTGGAAAAGATCGCCGAGAGGATACCCGCTACGCTTCTGCTTAACGTGGTGGCCATGGTGATCATTTTTTCCGTGGCTATTCCGCTTGGAGTCTTTTCGGCCACTCGAAGATATTCGTGGTTTGATAATCTGACCACGTTTGGGGCATATCTCGGGATTTCGATTCCGAGTTTCTGGCTCGCCTATCTTCTAATACTTGCAACGGTTAAGTGTTTCGGGCACCCCATACTCGGGATGCGGTCGTTTGGGATGGAAGAGAGCGGAGTGATCGCATTTATCCTTGACCATCTCTGGCATCTCATGCTTCCTTCCCTAATCCTTGCGGTAGGCGGTATTGCAGCAATATCGCGTTATATGCGTTCGAGCATGCTTGAGGTGATCCAGCAGGATTACATTCGAACGGCCCGCGCAAAAGGCATTTCAGAGGATGATGTCTATTACAGGCATGCCCTTCGTAATGCACTGCTTCCCATAGTGACCATCTTCGGTTTCCTGGTCCCGAGTCTGATAAGCGGGTCTGTAATAATTGAAACCGTGTTTGCCTGGCCCGGGATCGGAAGACTTGCTTATCAGGCTGTGCTGTCAAGGGATTATTCGTTAGTAATGACGATTCTTACACTTTCATCGGCCTTGACCTTGATCGGCAACATGCTGGCTGATGTGTTGTACGGGGTTGTGGACCCGAGAATCCGTTACTGACCCGACTTGGGGGGAGGCATGTATGGAAAAACCGGGATTGGAGAGCTGTAGCAACTATGTTCTGGCGGTATCTTTTAAAGAACAGATTGGCGATTGCAGGCGGGGCTTGTGTTCTTGTGGTATTTGTAACCGCCTTTCTGGCGCCTGCTCTGTCTCCGTATGATCCGGGGGCCATATCGGTTTCAGAAAAGTTGACCTCCCCTTCCTGGCGTCATTTGCTGGGAACCGACCAGTTGGGGAGAGATGTCTTCAGCCGCATGCTTTACGGCGCAAGGATATCCCTTTTGGTTGGATTCGTGGCGGTGGGGCTTTCATTGGTGATCGGCATTCTTGTCGGCGCAATGGCAGGCTATTATGGGAAGTGGGTGGACACCATCCTGATGAGATTTGTGGATGTGATGATGTGTTTCCCGAGCTTTTTCCTTATTCTTACAGTCATCGCGCTTCTTGGCCCCAATATCATGAATGTCATGGTGGTCATCGGCATTACGAGCTGGATGGGTACTGCACGCTTTGTCAGGGCGGAGTTCCTCACATTGAGAGAAAGGGATTTCGTGCGCGCGGCCCGCGCCCTTGGCGCTCGTGACAGCCGGATTATTTTCTACCATATACTCCCCAATGCCCTTGCACCTGTCTTTGTTGCGGCGACACTCGATGTTGCCACCGCGATTCTCGTGGAGGCGGGACTCAGCTTCCTCGGATTCGGGGTCCAGCCGCCCGCTCCGAGCTGGGGAAACATCCTGACCTCCGGGAGGGTCTATATCTTTGATGCCTGGTGGCTCACGCTTTTTCCAGGCATTGCCATCCTGATCACGGTTCTCTCTTTCAATCTATTCGGAGAAGGACTCAGGGACGCGATGGACCCGAGGCTGCGTTAACTCCCCCTTGCACGTAAAAAATTTTCAAGGCTTCCATCTTTATTGCCGATACTTTCAGAAAACGAACAATTTTTTTGGGAGGATAATAATAATGAAAGAAAAAAGTCTTGGGTTGATGTCATTCATTACGCTATTTGCGCTGGTAGTTGTACTTGGAGCGTACGGTCTCTCCTTTGCAGCTAATATGAAGGAGATGAAGGACAAGGGGGGCTCCGACCTCGACATAGTCATAAAGATCAGCCGGCTTGACAAGGCGCTTGCTATTATTGACGATTTTGCGGCCGCTGAACCCGGACAGCCATTGGGGTCTCCCACATTGCTGCTCAGGGGGATGCTCCAGGGCACGGATTGGATCGACCCTACGCGATTGATTGTTATTGCCGGCAATCTCGTCGACGGGCAGCTGGAGGCGGCTGCGCTGATTCCGTTCAGACATCCGAACGAGGGCTTTCAGTCAACATATCAAGCCATCAAAGGTCCTGACTATTATCTGTTTGGCCTGCTTCCAGGCCAAAACGATTTTCCAAGGGCCGCAAGGGCTGCTATGGTTTCTGCCGCAAGGGCCACGACAACGGCCATGTTTTCTGTGGAGCTTGCTGCAGGAAGGTTGCTGAACGCGGCTGATGAACAGATCAAAAAAGGGATCAACAGGCTGGGGGAATTACCCCGGGAGACGTTGGAAGGTGGTCCACCACCTCAGGACATAGAGGAGATGCTTTCAAATCTCCTGAAGATGGCTGACCAGCTATATGAACTCCAATTCGGGCTCGATTTCATTGACAAAAGGCTTATTTTCTCTTTTGAAGCAACGGCCGCTGACGGAACAGAGCTCGCCGATACATTTGTGCGGTCTGTTGACAAGACGTCCTTTCTTCATGCCTACAGGCCCGAGCGCCAGATCAATTTGAGAATGAACGCATACGATGTGAGCAAGGTAATGGATCTGATGGGGGCTTCTTTTGGCAAGATCTATGAAACGATGGGGATCGATTTTCCGGAGATGGCTGCGATGTCCCGCCATTTCACAGGCGAAGCAGTATATGGTATCTCATTTGACAAAGAGGGTATGAAAATGGAAGCGATCAGTGTCCTCAAAGAGCCTGTGCCGGACATCCTGGAGAAAGATCTCATTTCCTGTATGGTAAGCAGCGGCAGGAATGTCGCAGGCATAATCGAAAGGGAGACCGGTCAAAAGACAGAACCAATCTATGTCAGGACGCCTGACAGCAAGGTAGATGGCTTCAGGGTCATGGGAATCAAGAGCCGGTTCCCAGTTGCCTCCATGCCGAACGGCATGCCGGAATCCGCGAACATGAGAGCCTTCATGATGACGAAGATGCGCATGACTACCGTAGGGAGACTGTTGCTCATGGCGTCTAATGACAGGGAGATCGCCAAACTGATCAATATCGCGAAGAAATTGAAGCAGGGTCCGGCAAAGGGACCGATGATGACCATGGATATCGATCCGGCTCAATACATAAACTCCGTTGTTCAGGTCATGCCGGAGTTCTCCGGCTGCCGGCCGTTACCACAGATGGACAGGGCGATTACTATCTTCGACCTCAACCATGGCAAAGCAACAGTGACCTGGTCGATGGCGATCCGGGATCTCAAGGCATTGACAAGTTTCTTCAATCAGGCGGCAGAAGCCTGTAAGAGCCCGTCTATTGTTGAGACAGCAACGGAAACAATGGCTCCGAAGCCGCGGTGCGCAGAGGAAGAAAAGCAGGTGGATGTTGAGGTGGCCATTCCGGAAAAAGACGCAGATTATTGGATAGAGAAAGGCGCCCTTTGCGCGACATACGGAAACGACAGGGGAGCCATCAGGTATTTCAAGAAGGCCATCGAACTTGATCCGGACGATGGCGACGCCTATTTTTTACAGGGCGTCTCTTATGGAGAGATAGGAGAGTACGAGAAGGCCGTATCTTCCATTGACAGAGCCCTTGAATTCGGTTCCCGGAAAGGGTTGTATCTTTACGGCAAGGGGAGGGTCTACCTCTTGTCCGGCGAAAAAGAGAAGGCCGGGGAGGCCTTCAGGCAAGCTGCAGCAAGGGGGAACAGGGACGCCTCGGATTATCTGTGCAATTAATTTAACCGTTACGCTTTTTTCTTCCCGGCCAGTTTGCCCAGACGTTCCGCGACCTTTGCAAGAAAAGACCCAGGAGTATATGTGTAGTCTTTGCGCCGCCTCCCGGCCTTCAACCCGCTCATTATCTCGATTCCCTGCTCAACTGTTTCTATTGCCCATACGTGGAATTGTTTCTTTTTTACTGTTCGGACAATCTCGTTTGCCAGCATCAGATTCCTGACATTCGGTTTGGGGATGATAACCCCCTGTTTGCCGGTGAATCCCTTTTCTTTACATACGTCGAAGAACCCCTTTATTTTCTCGTTGACTCCGCCTATCGGGAGTATTTCACCTTTCTGGCTTACAGCTCCGGTAACAGCGATCCCTTGAGAAATGGGAACACCGGCAATAGACGAAAGAAGCACAAAGAGTTCCGCCGCAGACGCGCTGTCTCCATCTATGATGTCATAACTCTGCTCAAAGCAGAGACTGGCCGAGAGGGTGAGCGGACGTTTCTGCGCAAAACATTCCCTGAGGTATCCTGTCAGTATCATCACGCCTTTGGTATGTATCTCCCCACTCATATCGGATTCCCGGTCAATAGTGACGATACCGTCTTTGCCATGAGACACGTTCGCGGTTATCCTGGCCGGTTTTCCGAAGGTGTAATCGCCGATATTGATGATGGTAAGCCCGTTGATTTCTCCGACACGCATCCCATCGGTCTCCACGCGCAGGACTCCCCTTGCAATGAGTTCCTGTGTCCTTTCTTCATAGAGATTCGATCGTTGATCCTTTTCCGTGATTGCCTGTTCCACATCTTTGCCCCTCACAAAACGGGCATTTGTCTGCAAAGCCCAATAATCGGCTTCTTTCATGATTCCTGTCAAGTTGCCGAGTCGAAGCGTCAGTTTTTCCTTGTCCCCCGCCAACTCCATGGCATATTCCAAAAGCTTGGCCACCCCTGTCCCGTCAAAGTGTCTCAGGTTTTCCCGCCGGCAGATGTCTCCGATACACCGGACGTATTCCGTCATATTTTCGGAGGTATTGTCGATCACCGTATCAAGGTGCGCCTTTGCCTTGAACATCTTTGCAAAATTGTCGTCGTAGAAGTAGAGGAGCTGGTAAAGGTAGGGTCCGCCCACGAGAATCACCTTGATATTCAAGGGAATCGGCAGCGGTCTTACCGTCGTAGTCGTAACAAGACCGACGACCTCTCCAAAATCTTCAATCTTGATCTCTTTGGTCCGTATCGCGCGTTTGAGGGCTTCCCAGGCGAGTTCCCATTTCAGGAGGTCAGGGGCCTTCAAGATCAGGTACCCCCCGTTTGCCCGGTGGAGCGCCCCTGCACGGATCATGGTAAAATCCGTAAAGAGCATTCCGTAGCGGGCCTTTTTCTCGATCTTTCCGAAAAGGTTGGTATAGGTCGGGTTGGTTTCATAAACCACCGGCGCGCCACAACGACCGGCATTGTCGATGAGAATATTCACGTCATAACGCACGGACGAAGCCTCCTGGACCAGTTCAACCGGGACCTCCCCGTCCGGTGAATCCACAGGCACGCGGTGCGGCTTTTTCTTGAAGTCCTCGATGTTTTTGAGGCAGTCCGCTTTTACCTCATCTCGTACGTATGCAATAATTCCGGGCTGGTTCTTGTATTTTTCACACAGGTCGGAAAAACGGCCCTCCACGGCATAAAGAGCGACCTCTTTGTCCAGATTCTTGAGTTCTTCATTCAATCCCCGTTCGAATTTCAGGAAATCCCTGTTGGCGTTGTTAAGCTCGATCTGGAGGCAATCACTCACCGCACGGAGGCGATCTCTTTCTTGTTCCGACATGGCCATGAGTTGCTCTTCGTTCAGAGGCTTTCCGTCTTCGGCGGGAACCACCATCATTTCCACCTCGTCAATATTGAGGAGGAATCCCTTTTCCTTGACTATCTTGTTTAGTTCATCGATTCTTACGCGGCGTTTTTTTCCATACGCCATAATAACCCTTTCACGTCTTTTCCGGTAACCATCACTCTCAAAAACGCCGGATATTGCCCGCCGAACCGAAGAGATCAGTTCATCCATATCTTTTTTAAAGACCCTGGCCTGTCCGGGAAAGAGCCTCAGCGCCTTGGGTTGATCCGGATCTGCGAAATCATAGACGTAACACCAGTCCGGAGGCGTTTCGTCCTTTTGCGCCTCTTTTTCGATAAACGTGCGGGCAAGATACGATGACCCGGTATTCGGAGGACCGGCCACGTAGATATTGTAGCCTGATCCCTTCATCCTCATCCCGAATGTAATAGAGCGTATGGCCCGTTCCTGTCCCATTACGCCGTTTTTCATCAGGGGAAGATCTTCAGTTGTCTTGAACTCAAGCTCCCTTGCGTTAATACATTTTCGCAGATTTGCAGCCTTCACCCCAACAGGTTTTTTCATCTTTATCCCTCGAATATTGTGTCTGTTTCAGGGTATAATTATAAATCAATTAGCGTGGTGTCAAAACCTTTTTCAACTTTCCTTCCGGGGAGCCGTCCTTTTTTTTGCGCGGGGCTTGTCAGAGAATGTGCATTGTGGTAAGCGTTTGGCGAAAAGTTTGCGGTTTCCGTCAAAAAGATCAACCGGGTATATTGAATCTACCATGCTCGAAAATACCTTTCTGCATATTCCGAAAATTGGCGTTGTCAGCGAGAGGAGCCTGTGGGAAGCAGGGATCAGCACGTGGGACGATCTGTTGGAAGACCGGGCCGGAAAAATGGTTGCGTCCAAACGGTATGATTTGATGGTCGATCACGTCCTTGCTTCAAAGCAGAGCATTGCGGATGGCAATCCGTCTTTTTTTGCCTCCAGCTTGTCACACCGGCATCTGTGGCGGATATTCCCTCATTTCCGGGACAAGACAGCCTTCCTTGATATAGAGACAACCGGATTCATGAATGAGTATGGCACATACATCACTACGATTGCCGTTCTCGACAAAAGCGGAATTCGATGCTATGTCCGCGGCGATAATCTTGCCGAGTTCAAGCGTGATATCTTCGACTATGACGTTCTGGTCACCTATAATGGGAAAACCTTTGATATTCCCTTCATCGAACAGGAGTTCGGGATAAGGCTTCCGCACGTTCAGATAGATCTGAGGTATCTGTTGAAAAACCTCGGATATTCAGGTGGGTTAAAGGCGTGTGAGCGGCAACTCGGAATATCAAGAGGCGAACTGAACGGCGTTGATGGATATATGGCGGTGCTCTTGTGGCACGATTTTGAAAAAAACGGCAACAGGAAAGCGCTTGAGACACTGCTTGCCTACAATATCGAGGACGCTGTCAATCTTGAGAAGCTTGCAGTAATTACCTACAACGAAAACGTCAAAGAGACCCCGTTTACCCATCTGGAAATAGATGAGACATATCCTGTTTTGTCTTTTCCTTTCCAACCGGACATGAAAACGATCGAAAGGATCAGATTTCAATACCGGGAATGATTTCACGTTCAACCTTCCCACCCCTACGAGATATTTTTGTGTTTGTGCCTCGAAAAACTAGGCTTAAGGGTGAGCCTACAATTTCCAATTATGGAACTCAAGGCAAGTCCCAAGGCCAGTTAGATGGACGCGAAGGCCCGAACGGCATGGGTAAATGGTTGGAAACGTGGCTATCAAAGAGCGGTGTCACATCTTGATTAGCATACTTATGCCGTCATATTTCTTTTTAAAGGCTTTATCGACACGAAGTTTTTCTCTGAAAATACCAACTCGTCTGCTAACGGAGGAATAAGACAGACCGAACAATTCTGATATCTTCCGGTTTGTAAAACGTCTTGTATAAATGACTCCCAGCCACTGCATTGCCTTTGAAAGGTTGGGTAAAAATATCCACATCAAAACGATCGGATATTTC
>MAXM01000032.1:5997-6152 GCA_001751015.1 Desulfobacterales bacterium C00003106 | reverse complement strand
ATGTTGTCTTTGCCGGATTACACAGCAACCAACATGCCAGGTCTTGCCCGCAACGCAAGCTTGTCTGTAACAATGCAAAGGCACAGGCTGCTTAAGCCGGTTTGCCGTCAGGATCGATTACGCACCATATATGCAACGATATTCCCTTTATGTGG
>MAXM01000032.1:5271-5901 GCA_001751015.1 Desulfobacterales bacterium C00003106 | reverse complement strand
ATATTTTCCCATTCAACATTCGATGGGTTCCCATTGATATCATCAAATATGACTGGAGACGTTGTCTGCGGCACAGAAGTTGCGAATAGCAGAATCAAGGTGGCGCTTTTTGATCCCAAAGATCTGCTGTATTCCTTATGATGTATCCCCAAGATCTGTTTGATATACTTGTTTAAGTATGGTATAAAGCATGTCTTTGTCTGTGGAGGGAACTTCCTTGATTGTGCTGAAAACCGGTTTTCTATTTCTGATTATGACGATCGTGGTCACCCATGGGGCCATGGCTAACGATATCATTGTGCCGGATGATTACACGACTATCGGCAAGGCGATCAACTCGGCCGGTTTTGGAGATACCGTATATGTCCTGCCCGGTAGATACAACGAGCGCATCGAGATGAAAAAAGGCGTGAAACTGATCAGCTTTGCCGGCGCCGATGGCAATGAACTCGTGGACGGCCCCGGAAAGAAAAAGGTGCTTAGAAGGGCGGCGAGGACCATCATAGACGGAACCGGAATTAAGTCACCCGGATATCTTGTCAGTTTTCCAAAGGATACTACCGCTCCCATGACACTCGATGGATTTACTATTGTCAATATGCCGAAATATCGCTCGGCAATCAATCTTTT
>MAXM01000032.1:3547-5245 GCA_001751015.1 Desulfobacterales bacterium C00003106 | reverse complement strand
ATACTGTCGACCGGATTGGGAATAGGCATGGGTCCACCACTTGAGACGGTAGCCAAGCCTGTTATTCGCAACAATGTCGTCTATGACAACCATGGCCCGGGGATAGCCAATGGCTCCAACTCCGCAGCATTAGTCACAGATAATGAAACGTTTGACAATCAGTTTCCCGGAGCTTCTGATGAAGACAGGGACGCGCCGGGAATTTCGGTGAGAGAATATGGCAGACCGGTCATAGAGAATAATCTCTGTTACAGGAATGGCGCGGGGATAGGCGGGATAAATCTGGATTCCAACGACCAGGCATTGATAATCAGAAAGAATCTTCTTTGTTACAACAGGAGGGCGGGCATTCGTTTAAAGGGTATAGGTCGTGCAAAAACGGATATCAAGACGGTTATCGAAAAGAACAAGGTCTACGGAAATCTGAAGGCGGGTGTCAGATTATTGAAGATAGACAGGGTTAACATCATGCACAACACCATCTTCGACAACATGAAGGCGGGAATAAACTTATCTAATGTGGATGAAGCTATTATTCGGGACAATGAGATCTATGGCAATGTGACTGCGGGAATGAGGCTGTTGAATGTTCCCTCTGTTGTTGTGAAGGGCAACCGTATCTATGGCAACCTCACTACAGGCATAGATCTTATTAGATGGCAGGACCAATGATTGAGACTTCCTGGAAAAACATCAAAATTGCCTGCTCGATGGTTCTGTTCACCTTTGCATTCGCAACTGATGCCTTGCCTGACATTCTCAATGTTCCGACGGACTATTTGACCATTCAGGAGGCCATCCATGCGTCTGAGTCGGGCGACACCATTATGGTAGGTTCAGGCGTACACAGGTTGTATGCCGGAGGCATTACCGTTGTCAAAGAATCAATAATCATAAAAAGCGCCGAGGGAGCCAAAAAGACAATCATTGAGGGTAGGGGAAAAGGGCCTGTTATTACATTTCCGGAAGACTGTTCTTCTGTAATCGACGGGTTTACGATCACGAGCATTAGTAAAGCAGATTCTGTGGATATCGAATATGCCGGAATTGTTTCAGGAACGCTCAACGGCGGGGGTATCTACTGTGCTTCTTCTTCCTCTCCTACCATAGCAAATAATATCATTTGCGGAAACAGCGCTCTGTTCGGCGGGGGCATCTACTGCGCCCCTTCTTCTTCTCCTGCTATTGTCGGCAATGTCATATCGAAAAACAACGCCGCCAGGTTCGGAGGAGGGATCTTCTCCTGCAAGGCATCCCCAACTGCGCGTAACAACAGGATAACGGAAAACGAGGCATCCAACGCGGGTGGCGGAATCTTCTGCCGGAGAGGTTCTCCTCGCATAACCAATAATGTTATATGGAAAAACCAGGCAAAATCAGGCGGTGGGATCTCATGCGAAAGATCGTCCTGCAGTATTATAAATGACACGATTACGGAAAACAGTGCCATATATGGAGGAGGATTATTCTTTCAGGGAGGTTCTGTGAGAATAGTCAATACCATTTTCTGGAACAACCAGGATGATCTGTACTCGCGACGGATCAGTCCCGCTGTCAGACCCAATCATTCAAATATCGGGGATGGTGATTTTCGGGGACTAAACGGAAATATCTGCTCAGACCCGCTGTTTGCAGACCCGAAAAACAGTGATTTTCGCCTGAGGTCGGATTCACCCTGCATAAATGCCGGAAATCCGG
>MAXM01000032.1:0-3501 GCA_001751015.1 Desulfobacterales bacterium C00003106 | reverse complement strand
AAATGCGTATAAGCCTTTTATTCTGATGGCAGGCTGTCTTCTTGTAGCGCTGCTTGCCGGATTTGGTTTTACAGCCAACGCCGTGGGTGCAACCCTTCGCGTTCCCTTAGACTATTCCGCCATTCAGAAGGCCGTTGACGCCGCCAAGAAGGGGGACAAGATACAGGTATCTGCGGGAACGTATCGTGAAAATATTATCATGAAGGCAGGTGTGACCTTAGAGGGGGGATGGAACAAGGATTTCTCACGCAGAGATGCATCTGCATACGCAACCATCATAGACGGAAGCAGGAAAAGCGGTTCCGTGGTATGCGGCGCCAATAAGGCCACACTGGACGGGTTCACTATAATCAATGCAACCCCTGTTGACCCGGATTCCCTGACAAGCGGCGGAATAGAATGCCTGTCAACCTCTCCCACCATAATTAACAATATTATCAAGGCAAACGCGCCTTCAGGAATCTACTGCAACAGCAGTTCCGCCATCATAGCAAACAATATCATTTCCAACAATGAAGAGGCGGGGATCTATCTTGAAACCGGATGCTCTCTGAAGATCCGGGGGAATACTATCAGGAAAAACAAGAAGGCCGGGATTGACACTGAAGGCACGCTCTCTTCCCGGATTGACGTGAGAAACAACGTCATATCCAATAACGGAGAGGGCGGCATGAACGTCAAGGCAGCAACCGGGACTATCTGCAACAATATCATCTACGAAAACAAGTTTGCCGGTATAGTGTGCGCAAAAACGCCCATCGATATAGTCAACAACACAATAGTGGCAAACCTCCAGGCAGGTGTTGCGCTTGAAGATCCCTCAGCGATACCAACCATAAAAAATAATATTCTTGCCCATAATAGTGATTCCGGCATCAAGGCGACAGACAAGGGACATTCCTATAATCTGCTCTTTTCCAACAATATGACGCAGGGCTCCGACCCCGATTATCTCTGGTGCGTTAGACGACAATACGGAGGTTACGGGGACGAGGAGAGCTGCCGGAAATTCCATGATATCATGGCTGATCCACTATTTGTGGACGCGGCCAATCATGATTATCATCTACAGCCGGCTTCCCCGGCCATTGATGCGGGGGATCCTGATTCTGTGTATCACGATGTTCATTTTCCCCCGTCCCTTGGTTCATCCGTAAATGACATGGGGGCCTACGGCGGACCTTTTTCTGTTAAAGAAGAGAGAAAATCGAATGATCCGCCCAGGGCCTCTGCCGGTCCTTCACAAGAGGCATATATAGGAGATAAAGTGACCCTGGACGGCAGCGGCAGCATTGATCCGAACGGGGATTCGATATCCTGTTTGTGGAGATTTGTCTCCAGACCAGAGGGAAGCAAGGCCGGACTTTCTGATCCCAAGGCAGTCAGCCTCACATTCGAAGCGGATCTTTGCGGCGATTATGTTGTGCAACTCGTGGTGAAGGATCGATGGGGCAAAGCGAGTGATCCGGATACCGTCAAGATAACTGCGCTCAGCAATCACCCTCCGGTGGCCAGCGCCGGAGAGATCATCTTCGACGTCTCCATCGGCGATACCATAACCCTTTATGGCAGCGGCAGTAACGATCCTGACGGCGATCTGTTGGAATACAGGTGGGAGCTTGTCTTCAAACCTTCTGCGAGCCGGACCAGGCTTTCCGATCCCGGCGCCGTCAATCCCCTTCTTCTCATCGATGCATTCGGCTGTTATGAGGTCCGGTTGGTGGTAAATGATGGAAAGACGGATAGCATAAAGGATACAGTCTATGTCAACACCAGACACAGTAAAGCGGATAGAAAAAGAAACGTCCCGGGCGAATATCCTACCATACAAACAGCGGTGGACGCCGCGAGTCCGGGTGATGATATAGTTGTGCGGAAAGGCGTCTATGAAGAGAACATAGTCCTTGATACCCCCGTGAACCTTATAGGCATAGGGTGGCCTGTGATAGACGGAGGGAGCAAAGACGGAGATATTAACACCATTATGATCCCTTACCTTGGGGACAAGGCCGGAAGGGTTGAGGGATTTATTGTTACGGGAGGCGGAAAGGGGCCCATGGGGCACGGGATCAATGTATGGGACTCCGCTCCGGTTATCAGGAACAACAAGATATGCGGCAATCATCATAATGGGCTGGGTATACACGGGAGAGACGTACTGACGGCCAAAACAAGGATACACAATAATGATATTTACGAAAACACAATAGGAATCGGCAACGGGAGGGGCAGCGAGGCCCGTATATATGAAAACCGCATCTATAATAACCGCATGGTCGGAGTAGGTTCCAGAGGGCTTGCGGCGCCCCGAATCGAAAGAAATCATATCCATGGAAATTATATTGGAATCGGTACGAGGGAAGTGGCCTCTCCTCATATTGAGGGAAACCATATCCATGATAACGTCTGCGGTGTTGTGATCAGTCCTGTTTCCACGGTTAGAGGATTTGCCGGCGACGCAATCACAATAAGAAACAACCTTGTCTTTGATAACTACCAATGCGGCGTCAGCATCACCTCATTTAACCTCAGCAAGGTAATAATTTCAAACAATACTATTGATTCCAATAATCATCGCCATGTCAAGGAATTCAGAGGGGGAGGGCTTGTGTTCGGCTATCCTTTTCCGGCTTCATTTACCGCTGTGGTGGAAAACAATATCGTAACCAACAACAGGCTCAACGGGATTGCAAATTATGTCGGGACCGAACTCTTTCCCGCGCCCGGCGCCACTCTTATCAATAAGAACAATAATGTATGGAACAATGAAAAAGATTACAATGGCTGTTCCCAGGGCGACAAAGATCTTTCCAAAGACCCCCTGTTTGTGCGCGCTGCTTCGGAAAAACAAGGGAACTATCGTCTGAGTCAACAAACATCCGGTCAGGATTTGGATAGCCCCTGCGTGGATGCGGGAACCAATACAGCCGCGCAACTCGGTTTAGAAAAAAGCGCCACAAGAACGGATGAAGCAAGCGATACGGGGATGGTGGATATCGGATATCATTACGTGATCTCCAAATAAAGTTCGTCAAAGCGGTCGGGCAGTCGAGTACAGGAAGTCAGATAAGGGATGGTCTGACGAGGGGATTTTTTCTCTGTAGATCCGTCATTCCATACACAAAAACACCATGTTGAATAAAAACCGAATATTCAGACAAACAGGAAGTGATCCGTTCTGTCGAATTGACATAACTCTGTTGATCATACTGATTGTACTGTCATGCCTTGTGCCGGCAAACATGGCGGCAGCCGATGACTGTGAGGTGGCGCAAACATGGTATGACCGGGGTCTGGATCTTATGGATAATTCAGAAAAAGAGGCCTCATATTACAAAAAGGCGATCGAATTATGTCCGGGTTTTGCCGAGGCCCACAACAGGCTGGGCGAGGTGTTCGCGAGCCGGGGTGAATATGACCTGGCGGTCAAAGAATTTGAAAAGGCATCCAGTGCCCTGCTGTACGTTGAACCACACAATAATCTTGGTGATATCTATAGAA
>MAXM01000031.1 GCA_001751015.1 Desulfobacterales bacterium C00003106 | reverse complement strand
TTTCAGTACATTGTTACCATGAATGAAGATGCGCTGCCCGCCGAGTTGCCAAAGGACTTTGATCTGGAGCAATACATCATGCCGACCCGCTTGACGGATGCCTCTGATTGACAGATGCCGTCTGAGGACGGCGGTTTGTTCGGCATTCGATTCGGGTAGGCGCAAGGGTTTTCATGAAGGAGGGCTCGTGGCAACCTGCCAATTTGATGGAATAGCCAATCCAGACTGGTTTTCATTGAGGCGTGACAACGGCAATTTTGGAGTCAAAATCATCCTTCTCAAATGTTGAATTCTGTTCTGTTTTAGATCCATTCCTCAGTCGCTCGGGGCATGGTGGTTTCCTGTTGACCATAAGCAGCTAATTTGGCATGGATTTTTGTACTCTATGGCGTTTCGTGTCATGGGCACAGTCTTTTGCAAAACTTTGATCAAAACTGTAAAACTGAAGGGCGTCCCCTTCCCCCAATCAGCAACGAAAGGAGGTGAAAAACAAGCTTAACTTGGTCGAGGTTTTGTCTGACATTGGGGTGGAACCTTATTCAAAAAGACTGGAACCAACTTATTTTGACAATGCAACAGCGCCAACCTGCTTAAGTCACATGATCCGATTTTTGAGAATGCCGCCACTTGTAGCTTTTGAGGAGTAAGTCATGCAAAAACTATTTTTTATGGAGGAGCTATGAACAAGAAAATAGTGGGGTTCGTTGTTCTATTTCTGTTTTTGTTTACAAATTTCTGTTACGCAAAAAACTGGAAAAAACATGTTATTGGTCACCAAAGCAGCCCAATATACCTTTATGTTAAAGATATAGATCATGACGGGCACCTCGATATTGTTACAAGCACAAACATGCATTGGGGTCCGCCCTACAATTCTGAGATTGCATGGTTCCAGAACAACACCGACCGGAGCGGGGAATGGAATAAGTTTATCATAAGTTCCAGCTCTCCCGAATCAGACCCAATTCAAAATTCAAATGGTGTTGTTGTGGATGATATTGATGGAGATGGACTCGATGACGTTGTTGTAGGTACCGGCGCTGTCGCGCCGGACGGTTTGCCTGGAAATGTTTACTGGTTCAGGGCACCTGTTGATCCTACTGACGAATGGGAGCGGTTTCTGGTATGTTCAGATGCAAACAATGATTATTTTAAAATGTATACAATGGATGTAAATAAGGACGGAATGCAGGACATTGTTTCGGGTGGAAATGCGGGGACCAATGTTTTTATCAACCCTGGACATTACGGTAACGCCGACTGTTGGCGAAGAGAACCACTGCCCGGAGTGACAGGAAGTTCCCTGTATCTTGATGACATGGACGGGGATCAGCGGACAGATATCATTAATTCATATTTGGGAGACGATGACTACCTTGGATCTATTTCCTGGTTTAAAGTTGACGATAAAGGCAACAATATCACCTTTGAACGAACTGACATCGATTCTGAAGTTTTCAATCCCTTTGATGTGAGTTCCTTGGATGTGAACGGTGACGAGAAAAAGGATGTGGTAGTAACAATATTTCAGGGAATGGCTATCTGCTGGTATGAAGCCCCTGAAAAAAAGGGCGGTCTGTGGACCCAACACCTTGTAAGTGATACTTTTAATGGTACAGACATCTATGCCGGAGACATCAATGGAGATAAACAAGACGATATTGTGGTATCGGGGCTTTTTATCAATAAGATTTCATGGTTTGAAACCACGTCGGATAATGGTGATATACAGTGGGTTGAACATTTGATTGATGATGAAATTACTTGGCCCGGAGATATTTCTCTTGATGACATTGACGAAGATGGCGACCTCGATGTGGTTGTTGTTGGCATGGGTGAAGCTCAGGTAATCTGGTATGAAAACAAAATTGCGAAGTCTTCAAAATAATTGTGCCCTATGAAACTTGGCTTGGCACGTAGTTCAAGCCTAGAGGGGGAACTTGGGGACGGGTATTGATATATTGACAGCAATTCCCGATGGTCATATAACCTATTGATAATAAAAGAAATTTAAAGACTGCTTTCGTAAACAAAAATCATTAAAAATCAGATGGTTACATGATCCAGCACAAGCCATAAGTTCAATTTTAAGCTAACCTTTTGAATTTACAATAAAAAAGTTTACGAAAGGTGTAACTCAAAAATGTTCTTAAATCAATAGGTTATCATGCCGCCGGAAATCGCTGATATATTGATAAAGG
>MAXM01000030.1 GCA_001751015.1 Desulfobacterales bacterium C00003106 | reverse complement strand
GGTCTCTATCCTGTCACCATGACTCATCCATACCTGCAAGGTTCCCGAAGATCTGAAAGAAGATACGGCATCCAGACCTGAAAACAGATCGGAAAAACCGAGCGGACTAAGGCCGGTCCGTCCATATTCATGCGTTCTTGCCGACCGGACCCTTCCGCCCAATTGCTCGGCCATTAGCTGCATTCCGTAACATATACCAAGCACCGGGAGATTCAGATCAAAGACCTCTTTTGCGCTTTTAGGGGATTTGCGGTCAGCAACACTCGACGGCCCGCCGGAAAGAATAATCCCTTTTGGATCAAAATCCCGGATTTCGGAAATCGGCATATTGTACGGGCGGATTTCACAGTAGACCTTCAACTCCCGCACGCGGCGCGCGATCAATTGAGTAGTCTGAGATCCGAAATCAAGTATCAGGATTCTTTCACTCTGTAACTCATGCAAGTCAAACATGGAAAAACTTCCTCAGACCCTCAAAGGGAATTAAACTAATCAACTTGATAGTTAGGGGCTTCTTTCGTGATAATCACGTCATGCACATGGCTTTCTTTCAGGCCTGCTGGTGTGATCCGGATGAATCTCGCCTTGGTCCTCAGCTCTTCAACAGTGCCGCAACCCACGTACCCCATTCCCGCCTTCAGTCCCCCGACAAGCTGAAAGACGTGAGAAGAAAGAGATCCCTTGCATGGCACACGTCCGACAATTCCCTCCGGAACCATCTTGGCATCTGAGACCAGGTCTTTCTGATAGTACCTGTCTTTGCTTCCCTTTTTCATGGCTTCGAGTGAACCCATACCACGGTATACCTTGTAGCTTCGCCCCTGAAACAGTATGGTCTCGCCCGGGCTTTCATCCGTGCCGGCAAACAGACTTCCAATCATCACTGAATAAGCGCCTGCGGCCATCGCCTTTGTAATGTCCCCTGAATACTTGATCCCTCCGTCTGCAATCAGGGGGGTGCCCGTCTTTTCTGAAACAGACCGGCAGTTCATGATCGCCGTAATCTGTGGCACACCAACACCGGCAATGACCCTGGTGGTACAAATAGAACCGGGCCCCACCCCGATTTTTACCGCATCCACCCCGGCATTGACCAGGGCTTCCGCGCCTTCGCGTGTTGCCACATTCCCTGCTATGAGCTGTATGTTGTCGAATGTGCTCTTCAGGCTCCGCACAGATTCGAGGACACCTTCCGAGTGACCGTGAGAAGTATCTATCAGTATGGCGTCAGCGCCGGCTGCAAGCAGGGCTTGAACCCGTTCGTCGCGATCAGGCCCCACACCCACGGCCGCCCCGACACGCAGCCGTCCCATCTCGTCCTTGCATGCATTTGGATATTTCCTGATTTTTTCAATGTCTTTTATGGTGATAAGTCCTATCAGTCGTTCTGAGTCATCCACGACCAAAAGTTTTTCTATACGGTGTTTGTGCAACAACTTTTTGGATTCCTCCAGGGTAATCCCCACAGCAACCGTTACAAGATTCTCCCTGGTCATCACTTCCGAAACAGATTTTTCCAGGTCGGTCTCAAACCTCAGATCACGATTGGTGACTATCCCTACCAGATGATCGTCTTTGACAACCGGGAGTCCTGAGATCCTGTACCTTTTCATCAGATCAAGCACCGTGTGGATCTTCTGATCAGGATGAATCGTGATGGGATCAACAATCATGCCGCTTTCCGATTTTTTGACACGATCGATCTCTCTTGTCTGGCTTCCTATGCTCATGTTCCTGTGTATGAAGCCGATGCCGCCCTCACGGGCAAGGCTGATCGAGCTTTCCGCTTCGGTGACGGTATCCATGGCCGCACTCACAATAGGTGTGTTCAGCTCTATGCTCTGTGTGAGCTGTGTGGAAATATCAACGTCCTTGGGAAGAACGACTGAATGATCCGGAACCAGAAGAACGTCGTCAAAGGTCAATCCATCTTCAAGCAAAAGCCTGTTCATATTCTTTTCTCCGTGTTGACTCTTTATCCGCTTTGTAGCTATTCCGCCACAGATCTACGCTGATCATCACTGATATTTTTCTTTTATT
>MAXM01000029.1:994-2576 GCA_001751015.1 Desulfobacterales bacterium C00003106 | reverse complement strand
ATTGTCTGCTGTGCGTATGACCAGCGCCGCAAGGTCTCCGTCTGCTATCCCGAGGAAGTCAAGCTCCTCCTCCCAGGGCATCCCCTTCGCCCATCTGTATATGGCCACCGTTGTCCAGAAGGGGATCGGCCTTGTCGCAAAACCGCAGACCTTTTTGCGTTCTATCAAAGGCGCAAGGGCATCGACCATTTTGCTAAAGCCTGTAGAGACCGTCTCTGGCAGAAGAGACCTGTTGACCTCTATGTCCAGATCCCGATCGCAGACAAAAGGGGCGATCAGTGCGCTGAGACTCGCGGGATCGTTTTTCGGAAACAGATCGAGCCGCAGACCTTCCGCTATCAAGAGCGGCTGGTCCAGCCTCAACTGAGAGGTCCATATACCATCTTTGGTAAGCCCGTCGTCTTTGGAGACAAACCCTTCTTTTTTCAGGAAGTCAACATGCCTTTCAAACTCCGTCCACAATCTCATTCTCACGGCGTTTATCGAATCGGACATCCAGAGAAGATCATTGATGAGTGTTCTTATGCTCCGGGCTTTTGTTCGCTTGTAGCACAACTTGAAGTGTGGACACCCGTTGCAGGCCATCTGTGAAAACTCATCTTTGAAGTATCGTTCACGGTCAATCAGAGGCCCGAGTCTCGCATCATTTTTCCTGCCGGGCCGCAACTCATCCAGAAAGGAGAGTTTTTCCCTGTCAACCTGCTCCAGTGAAAGTGCGCCGCACAATTCATGCGGATCTTCAATCTTCGGTAACGAGAGAATCGTGTCAAAGAACGTTCCAACCTTTTTCGGCAAGATCTTTCTCAACTTGGGCCGCCTGCCTCGCCCCTGCCGCATGAGACAACAGAGACAGGCCCCATCCCTGGCCGGTGGCCTCACCACGCAGTACACGCGTCTTTTCTTGTCCAAGAAGAGCCTTCCGGGAACCAGGGCGCTCTCTGTGGCAATGCGTGTCTGCATCTCCCTCATCTGCCTGCTGATATCGGCAAGGGATGCCTGCAACGTCCTCCTTTTCCTGATCAGGCCGATTGCTTCCAGGGGACTCGCGCACATCCTGGCCGGCAAAAACCCGGAGAGTTCTTCCAGGGCGTTGTGAAATCTCTTTTCAATCCCCTTCTGCCGGTTTTCGACACTCACGTAGGTCGCAAAGGACTTCTCAAATACCTCTCTTACCTGTTTGGGCGTATGTGATAGAAGAAGATTAAGGACCATGGAAAAATTTACCGTTATCTCGCTGAAAACAGGCTCCGGGGGGGATGAAATGAGTCTGTTTATGAGAGGGATATCCATGAATTTACCCGGCACCGCAACCGCAAAGCCGATATTGTCCATACCCCTTCGTCCCGCCCTGCCGGTCATCTGGTGAAACTCGGTGGCATCCAGGGGTACAAAGTCGTGGCCGTTGTACCTGTCGGAATTGAACAAAACTATGGTTCGGGCCGGAAAATTCACCCCTGCCGCGACCGTGGAGGTGGCAAATACAGCTTCAAGAAGGCCCTGGCACATCAGTTTTTCCACAAGGAGTTTCCACCCGGGAAGCTGTCCGGCGTGATGCGCGGCCACACGCGCCTCCCTGATGTAT
>MAXM01000029.1:0-972 GCA_001751015.1 Desulfobacterales bacterium C00003106 | reverse complement strand
TCCAGGTCCGGACGCGTTTCGGCGCGCGTGCAAAGATCCACTGCAGCATTGCAGTCCGCCCTTGACTTTACAAAGAAAATTGCAGGAAGCAGATTGTGCCTTCTCAGCACGTGTATGATGTCGCCGACCGGTGGAAGCATGTGAGATGGAGAAAGAAACTGAGGGCTTTGGGCGTCCAGATATCTTGCAACCTTTCTGTGGAGTCCTTTCTTTCCGGCAAGCGGGGAAAGTTCCCCTGTGGGGTGGAGAAACAGGGGATAAAGGGAGACAGGTCTTTTCTTTTCATCAACCACAATACACTGCTTGCTGCGTATCGATTCGAGCCAGCAGGCGATCTGCTTTGCATTCGATATAGTGGCCGAGAGCATCAAGAGGTTGATCCGCGTGGGCAGGTAGATCATGACCTCTTCCCAGACCACGCCGCGATCCGGGTCACCGAGAAAGTGGGCCTCGTCAAGCACGACGAGATCGGCAGGAAAATCGACACCTTCACGCATCACATCGTAGAGATGGTTCCGCAGGATCTCAGTGGTCCCCACCACAATCGGGGCATCAGGGTTCTCCTTGCGGTCACCCGTCAGTATTCCAACGCTTTCCGCGCCAAAGCGATCCGCAAACTCCGCATACTTGGCATTCGAAAGCGCCTTTAAAGGAGTGGCATACCAGACCCTCTTTTCCTGATCATGAAGCCGCGCTATGGCCTGCTCCGCAATCCATGTCTTTCCCGAACCGGTCGGAGCGGTAACAAGACAATCAGCCTTTTGTATGGCGCGAACAGCGTCAAGCTGGAACGGATCGGGCTCAAACGGCGTTTCGTCAGGGATCCCGATCTTTGCAAATATCTTCTTCAGGCTGCTGTCCGCCTTTGCCCTGGTACTCAAACGCGCCACGGACACCTCGGTCCTTTGACGGCGATGCCACGGTCTGGTTCGCCTGCCACTCTCTTTATCATGATAACCCATTAAGACTCCC
>MAXM01000028.1 GCA_001751015.1 Desulfobacterales bacterium C00003106 | reverse complement strand
TCTGTGCGCTGTAAGCCTCGCCTTGAATACAAAACGGCAGGCCTTGCGTAGTTATCAAAATTGCAGGCATAACAGATATTCTATAGTCACCTGCTTCCCCGTCAGCCGCGCTTATCATTATGAAGTAAACGCCTGCACTGAAATCATATTCAATCCTGGAATACAGATCTGTTCCAGCGTTATCATCCGTCACAAGCAGTTCACCGTCAGCATCATAGATTCTGAGCAGCGTATCGGTCGGTATTGACGCAGAATACGTCTGGATTTTTAGTCTCTGGTTTCCCTCGCCGGTCAGGTCCAGCTTGATGTAGTCACAATCCTGGCCGTCCTTGTCGATAGTATGAGTTTGTGAAACACCGTCACTGGTGATTGTGTTGTCTGTATTAAAATCGTCATTCGGTTCATAATCATCTGAACCCATCAATTTAACAGTAATTATTATTTGTTGTTCATCGTAATTTTCCGCCAAGTCTCTATCTTGCGCCCTGACCGTAAAAGTATATATTGCCAAGGGATCTGTTGCTACTCCCGATACAGTACCCGCTGTACCTAAATTTAATCCTGTTGGCAGGTCCCCGCTTATCACGGTGACCGTATAATTTCCTTGCCCTCCCGCGATCTCTATGTTTTCCGAATACTCTTTGTTTTGTATGGCATTTGGCATTATTGTCGTTATAATATTAACATCTGCTGCATCATCTCCATCACCACCACCGCCACCACATCCTGTCAACATCACGCTGAAAACAACTAACATTGAAACCAAGATACGTTTTTTCATATTTAATCCTTCCCACTGCCTACCACTTTTTTTAATTGGTTTTTCAAGGTCTCAAGGTCAACATTCTTAAAACCATTATCAAGGTATTTTTTCACGATCTTTCCGAGTTCAATTAACTCTTTTTCCTCTATCCTTTTTGCTTGGGCCATCAGATCTTTCGCCATTTGCCGCAATTGGGCTGCACTCCTTTTCCCCGTCATTTTTTCTCCTAGTTCTTATATGGTTTTAAGATTATATCTTTATTCACCAGGACGTTGAACTTAAAGCCAGGTCTGACCTCAATCGTGGGATTCACGCTAAGTGCCCTGCCAACGATCTTTTGCCCTGCGCTGTTGAAATCCTTGCTTGCAGCTTCGGTGTAGACATTTCCCTCTTCGAGTTGCGCCGTACCAACGGACAGGAACGCGCTCATAAGAACCGCCCCTGTAAGCCTCCCGTAATGGTTATTTACGGTGTCAGCCAGCCCTGCGTAGCCGGCGCTGTCAACTCCTGCCATGCCCCGAAGGACCATACTTGCACCGTTTGGGAATACGATTCTAGTCCACCCAAACAAGACTCTATCTTGGCCGAAAACAATACCGGAATCATAGCTGCCAAACAATCGTGATCCTTGAGGGACAAGTAAATAATTTCCTGTAATCGTGTCGTATACATTTTCACGCACCTGCGCTATTAAATCCCCTGGCAGGTCAGAGTTTATACCGCTAATCATAACAGCGGGCAATATCGATCCTGCCATAATCTGATATGGCGACCGGGGTTCCTCAATTTTTTCGTCCAAGTAAATATCGCTCCTCTTGTCGAGCGAGGCCATAAACTCCGTTTTTCCGTCGTTTTCACTTGGGGAATTTTGATTGATGATATCTTCTAACAATTCATTTGCTCGTCTTTCGGCTTCAGTTAAAGATTCAGACTTTCCAGGTAAATAATTTGTATTGTTTTCTGAACCCGCTTTATTCTTTTCCTTAATTTCAAACAAAACGGATCTGTTCCATTTTTTATCTTTTCCCCCAGGAGCATCTTGTTCTTGTTCGGGTGTTATATACGGCTGTTCAATCGGCTTTATATATGGTTTGTCATGCCTTTGATCTTCGAATACATCAACCCCAACCGGTTCTTGGGGTACACCGTCCACCACCCTGTTTGTTTTTTCTCTCGAGTTCTCACCGGGCTCCCCTGTAAGACCACTTAACTTCCAAGGCAAGCCTTTTTTTTCATTTTCTTTTTTTTCGTTTGTTATAGCATCATACGATGCCGGCAAATCCAAGAAAACCGCCTCAATGTTTTCTATGGACGTTTCCCCGTTTTCAGCGCTAACGCTTTTCGGTATTTCCTTTGTTTTATTGATATCTTGCACTGACAAAATAACATAAATCAGCAATAAAACACCGATACCTATAAACACTGTCCTCTTGTTTATTTTTTTTACACTTGGTTTTGGTATATTCACTTTCATCTTTTGATAGTTACTCTGCGTGAGAAAATCGCCCTTCGCGCAAAATCCGCCTTTGTGCCCCCTCTGCGGTATCCTTATAAATAAAAACCTTGTCCTGTCTTTTTTCGCCCATTTTCAACACTGCAGCGTCAAAAACACGATCAACAATGTAGTACCCCATTTTGAAACGGTAATTTACCAGTTGCGTCTTGTTTTCCCTTGAAACCAGAAAAAGCGGCGGAAGCTCATCGTTTGCAATTTTTTCTGGAAATTTAATAAACGTTTTATTCCCGTCATCAAACACCCGCACAGGCTTCCAGTTCGCGCTCCCAATAATTTCATAATCAAAATTCATATTCAATAAATCTAAATTATTTACTTCGTTATCCTCTTTTACTTTCTCCCCTTTAATTCGAGCAACCTGGTTTTCAAATTCCTCTTTGGGGTAATTCCAGCTTACCCCTGTCTGGTATACGTCTTTGTATGACCGCAACTCAAGATGATACGTTCTCTTTGTCGTGGGAATGACAAAATTCGTATGCAATCCAGCTTTCTTCGGCTTCACAAAAAGGTGCAATCTTTTATCTGCACCGGATCCAGAAAATGTTTGATCAATCCCCCAACGCTCCGTATCCCCTGCACCGACATCGCATATTTCCTCACCCTTCTGAAACATGATGTCTGTGGTTTTATTTGGGGATGTGTAAATTTCGTAAAGCATGCCCTCGCTGAAATTATACACAGTTATCGCATTCACGAACTTGTCATCTGTTGCCACCTCTGTTGCATCCTTTTTCGCTTTTTCTATGGCTTTATCCGGTGATCCTGACGACATCTCGCTTGCCGGCACAAATTTGTTTATACGCTTCCTTTGTTTCATTTCCGGCTCAGCAATTTCCGGCCGGTCCGGTATATTTACAGGCTTTTCTTCTACCAGTGTTCCAACGTTCAGATATTTCACATTCTCATCGTCATACTCCGACTTTTTTTGGAAAGCACCACAGCCAAAAACTATTGTAAGACATAATAAAATTGCAATTTTTTTTGTCATATGGGATCCCTTAATATTTTCGAGATATATTAAATTCATCAATATATATTCCCAAAGGATTCACGAGCAATTTTTTTTCTGTTTTCGGTAGTTCACATATTATAGTAAAAATGCCTGTAAATGCGTGTTGTGTTGATTTACGTCCACCGCCGCCCTCAACATTGAAATGTTTTTCCGTCCATTCACATTGATAACTATTTTCCGTAATTTTCGTAATCACCTGTTTATCAACAGATACCGCCTTCTTGCCGATACGTTCAAAAATTTTGGATTCCTGAGTGTAATTCGTAAGTATGTTGCGTCCTTTTTTTGTGACAAAATCATAGGCTGAAAGAAAATTTTGTCGAACTACAATCTGATCTGTGGAAACACTTCGTATCTTACCGATAAACATAGCAATTGTACTCTTTACAGACGCCTCTTTCGGACTAAATTTCTCCCCGGAAACCTTACCCATTGACACGACTTCACCTGTGTCTTCGCTCACCTCGACGATATAGGGTATTACCGCTGATTTCGTTGCCAGATATATATTTCCCATTATGGACAGACACAAAACACCAATCGTACAAAATCCTATCATACGCCAGTTACGCGCTTGCACCCTGGCAGATCCTATTACCTCATCCCATTCCTGCCGAGCCTTCTGATATGGCGTCTCAGGCCCTCCGTCCGGTGCAAAATCAACGTTTTTATATTTCATTTGCTTGGCCTCAATGTATTCGCAATCCTGCTGCCAGTTCTTCCACCACGGCTCACGCTCCGAACAAAATCGTCAAAAGAAAGTTGCGGGGATCCACCCACAAACGAAAAACATATTTTCGGCGCATGCCAGCACAGTAGCGCAATCGAACCGGTTGCCAAAAACATAGTCACTACTTGCTGGAACGTAGCATCCCCCGGAAGGGTGAGACCCACAAGCGTTCTGTAGCTTGTCGCTAGCACAAATGACACAATCATCATTTTTATTCCGAGTGTGAAACATAACGATATCGCTCTTTCCGCCAGGAAAGACAATGGCTTGAAAAGGCCAAATGGAAGAAGGATTACAGTTATCACCGTCACGATATAAAACTCAACTATTGTAAGAAACAATTGCCAGGCAATTACAAAATACGCTCCCAATATAAGCAACCCACCAATACCCATCATAATCAGAGTCAAAGGATTCAAACAAAAACCACCTGTCTTAAAAAGCGGCTCCGTTGCATCCAATCCATATCCAATAATTGCCGACGGATCAAAGAGATCTAACTTTGTCAGGGCGGACCCCCCCGCCTTTAAACCAGCCGTGCCAAAAGATTCTATCACCTGTCTGGATATGTCGTGGAAATTCGGTATCAGCCATAAATAAAAGCCGATAAAAATACACTTCCTAATTGCCTGCACAGATACATTCGAATCACCGGCAAGGCCATAATGCATCCCCAATATAACGATCTCGATGGTTATGAAAAACTTCATCAAGTACATGGCATCCGGTATCAAGGCTCTATAGCCGAATGTCGCCGCATTTGTGAATGCATAAAGTATATCTGTTAATATGTGATAATCTGGAATCATATTTACGGAAATTCTGTCAGTTTTCTTGGGGTTCCCTTCGTCCCCCTTGCTTTATCCGACCCCCAATCTGACATTAACCTTTCATGTTCCGCACGCTTGGCTTTCTCCAGGGCATTTTGTTCAGCCGCAAGAACCGTTTGCAGCCTCCCTTGCGTCGCCAAGAGCGTTTGTATCTGATCTTGCTGTCTGGCAATTATTGCAAGCAGTTCACTTTGGGCCTGAAGCTCGGCCATGTGACCCTCAGCGCTCTTCGCATGGTTTTCCGCAACCGTTATTCTTTTCGCATTTTCATCCACATCATCTTTAGCCCTGCTTTGATTTTTTGCGGCCCCCTTTGCGGCCGCCTCTATTTCCTCGGCCTGTTTATCACGGTTCGATATATACTCCACTGCTGTTGTAAAATCATCATAAAGCCCATCATAAAGCCTGTCTATCGACTGCATTGTGTAACCCAAATGCTGTGCTTCAAAACAAAGATTGTTTAATCCCCGTATCGAGTCCAAGTCGCCACTCGATATCATATCACCTATTCTTTTAAGCCCTCTTTCAGCCAATTCAATCTGTTGATAAAGTTGTTTTATTTGTTGTGCTGACTGTCCAATTTGTTTCGCTGTTTGCGCAGCATCTATCATTAGCTGGTATTCCCTCTTAAAACTGGAGAGTGTGTTTTGTATGTTTTGTACCAAGTTCGAAAAATCAATGACTGCCATACCTGCATGCGTAAACCTTGGCGTTATTAAAACCATGAATAATAATATGATTATCATTCTTTTATTGTTCATACTGTACGCCCTTATATTCGAAAAACGGTCTTACGGGTTCTCTGTGTGCGGCACATATTTTCCGCATTTTTTCGATGTCTTTTTGGTCGCTTGATCCGCACACTGCTATCCCTGCACGGCCAAGCCCTAAAGAAAACAGCCTCTGGCCCACGTCTGACTGACAGTAATACTCTCTTTTGGGGATCGCTTTGGCAATTATCTCTATTTGTTTTTGGTTTAGCCCAAACGTCTTATAGGTCCCTGCTATTTCCGGTTCCAGCGCCTTTCTGTTTGGCAAAAAAATACGTGTCGGACAACTTTCTATCAGTGTGCTCACAATTTCACTGCCGCTTATATCGGATAATGATTGCGTTGCAAAGACCACGCTACAGTTTTTCTTTCTCAGGACCTTCAGCCATTCTTTAATTTTTTTCCGGAACGCAGGTGTATCAAAAAACAGCCAGCACTCATCTAATAGAATTACACACGGTTGCCCCTTGAAACTCTTTTCAATTTCGTTGAAAACATATGACAGGATGGGTACAACCGCCTTTTCGTAATTGTTGATTATATGTCCCATTTCAAAGCATTGCCACGACGCTTTTTCCATTGAGTCCGTATCCGCATCAATCAAATGCCCGTACTGACCGTCTATTGTATAGTTGTATAGTGCATCCCTGACTTCTTTGTTTTGCACAAGCGCATTCAAACCTGTCAGGGTTCTTTGCTGTTCAGGTCCTTCAGACAGATTACTCAACGCCTCCCATAACTCTTTTTTAACGCCTGGTGTTATTTCTATATTTTCCTGTGCAAGAATCTCGACCAGCCATTCCTGCGCCCAACTCCGATCACTCTCATTATCAATACCCCTTAACGGCTGAAATGCCAGATTATCGTTATCGCCTAAATTATAATGCGTACCTCCCATTATTTTGGTTGTGCAATAAGCGGAAAAATCCTTGTCAAAAAAATAAACATGCGCTTTTTCATACCGCAAGAAACACGTTGCCATAAAACTCAAAAGCACGCTTTTACCCGTTCCTGTCGGACCCACGATCATGGTATGGCCCACGTCAGAAACATGATTAGAAAACCCAAAAGGAGTGTTTCCCTGCGTCTCTGCAATAAATAGTGGCGGCCCTTCTAAGTGCTCGTTTCTCTCCACACCGTTCCATTCTGCGGAAAGCGGAAACATATGTGTAAAATTAAAGGAGTTTATCAGCGGTCGTCTTATATTGGCATTGCAATGACCAGGCAACGAACCGAGCCATGCGTGAACGGCGTTAAACGTTTCCATTACGGTCACAAAACCCGCTGAATTTATAATTGCCTCAATTTCTCTTGCCTTTTCCCTGGCCTTTTCCTCGTCCTCATCCATCACGATAACCGTGGTTGTGAAATACCCTCCGGAAGCAACGCCGCTTTGTATTACCTCTGCCGCATCCTCGCATTCAGCGGCGTTATTGGTTGCATTACGATCATAATTTGCCTCAGAATCTTCGTTCATAAGAACCTCCTTGACCATACCCCAAAGAGGCTTCCTTTTAGCAAACCACGCCCGCCCGTATCTTTTCAATTCATTGACAGCTTCATCTTTATTTAACAAAATAAAACGGCTCATCCAGCGTAGTTCACAACCCGTTTTCCCCATTTCATCCAGAATGCATGGCTCGGATTCCAGCGGAAAACCTTTGATAGATATAACCTTAAAAAACTTGTTTCCTATTTTGGGTTCCAAGCCCCCGACCACAGGTTCATCTGCCAAAATCGCATCAAGATATATTGGCACCTCGGGACATTTCACCACGTGTTTTTTTGTAGAAATGGTTGAATGCAGATATGTAAGAGTCTCATCGTCATCTAAATATTTTACTGATGGCAATACAGACCCTAAAATATCCGTTATTTTTATTACCTCTGCCTGAAAATAATCCAAACTTTTTTGATAATTTGTTTCCTTTGAACTATTTGAAAAAAACTTGCTTAATAATTTTGTCTGCACTTGCGAGGGAGGTATGTAGGTAAAAGTTAAATAGTACTTATTTTCGAAACTCTCTCCTTTTTTCCTGAAAAGTTCGGCCCGCTCTCTATCGAGTATTTCACAGGCTTTGTTCGGCCATACATCAATTTTATATCTATCCACTAACCGTCTTTCCAACTCTACAAAGTAGGCCCAACCACTACCCAATCGTTTGAGAGAGCTGTTGACCTGATCTGCTAAAACCTCAAGCTCGGACCCTGTAGACGAAAAAAGGTCCGGCCCCCTGAACTCAATTGTCTCTTGAAATGCGCCGGTCTTGTTTAACACGATCCCCGGCGCAACCATTAGACACCATGGCAGTCTGTGAGCCAATTTTTTTGGCCGATTTAGATATTCTCTTAAATCAAACATCGAGGTAATCACTGTCTTTCATGTGCTGCAGCACGATTTCCACAATATATTCATCTCGTTTATAAAGAAGCTTCAGCACAAAATGGATCAAAAACACCACTGGTATTATATAAAAATTGTACATACCCAACACAAAGGCTGCCCCTATCGTATACAGGAGTATTGCATACTGCCGAGGCACCCCGCCAAGCATTATTCGTTCTATGCTTCCTTGATAAAATGGTTTTTTCACTTAGACTCCAAATAACGCTCCTGCGATGCTTACGGCTCCCGCCATTATACTTCCCCCTAACACTACCATCAAAACCTTTTTAAATATTCCTCCGGTCTCGCCTATGGCTAAAAAACCACCACAAAGACATATAGAAACAATAATTATAATCCTTGCAGTCGGTCCTTTTAGCGAGTTTAAGATCATGTCAAAACTGGATTCCCACGGCATGTTTTTTCTCCTTCCTTATTTTAAAAATCCAATTGCGTTTTTACACCGCAATAAAACAGACTTCCTTCGGCTTTTCCTCCAAAATCATCCATGTAATCCACATACCCAATTTCAGGCACTATATATAGGCTGTTCATTACCAGACATGATATGTTCAGATACACACACATAGACTCATCACTTTTACTGCTACCCTTCATTTCGTGTTCCACATACCCCCATCCAAGCTCGATATTATTTTCATTACTCATCCGATAACCACAACCAACATTGAAACCCAATGTTTCATTGTTTTCCACATCGTCATTAATAATTCTTGGCAAACTGTCACCTTCAGCCCAAAGGTTATATACACCTATATTTTGCCCTGTATAACCAATAGCAAATCCGTAAAAGTCATAAAAATCAAAACCCATGTTTGCCCCTATTACCGTAGACATTACATCATAATCTTTGTTTTCCGTTTCTACGGTATACAACTGAAAACCAACAAAAAGATCAATAAATTTTGTTTTTCCGTAATGGTAACTTAGCTCCATTTTGGGTACATCTTTTTTTATATTTCCGGTTTCACCAAGCTTTAAGATTTCCTTGTCAATGTCATAACATGGTACTATAAGTGCAAACTTTACATTCTTGCTTGATATTTGTATCATAGGCTCGTAATTGTTTCTTACGCCACCATAAGGGAATAAACCATTATCGCCCTCACCCTCATAAAGCGTTGCAACTTGATTTGAAGGGAAGAAATTTAAGGGTGTATAAGTTTGTCCTATAAGAATATCCAGATTTTTAAAACCCTTGCAAGAGGCATACAGTTTTCTAATGTCTATTTCTTCGTCTGATTTTCCTTTTCCTAATTCGATTACCCCTGATACATTATTTTTTTTTATAAGTTTGAGCCCAATTCTTGAGTTATTCTGCATCCGGAAATCAAGATCGTTTTCGGCCTCATTTTCGACTTCATCATATGACTTATAGAAACATCCAAATCGCATACTTCCATACAGATCATAGTCATAATTTTGCTCTGCAAAAACATAATTACAAGTGAACAAAACACCAATTATCATCAAACAAATTTTTTGTATCAATTTTAGATTTCCTTTACATAATTTTTGATAGCGTTTCAATATCAGAGGATATATTTTCTGTCAACAACATAAAAGAAAAAAGTAAAATATAAAATGTTCTAATATCATAGAAAAAAAAGCTCGTTTTTTAAGGGAGACGTTACGCAACCTGGGCCGCCGGGCACCTTTCATGTCAATAACTCGCTCAACTGCTTTAATAGATTACCTTTTTATAATAAACATAATCTATATTTATCCCCAAAAAAAAGCTTGATTTGTAACACATAATGTGTTCTACATATGATATATGTTTAATATAACATATTTGTTTATATATAATATATATAAGAACACAACTTAAACACAAATATAATGGGCTAATTTCAATGGAACTAACTCTATTTTTTGCAATCTTTTTTTCTCTCATAGTTGCAAATGTCACTTATAAAATATTGTCCTTTGTGTTAAAGTGTGTGGTATACACCGGTTTTTTATATATGACCTTTTATTTTTTCCTTGAATTCTATTGAGCCATGCGACCTCTAAATATTTCAAGTTCCCAAGCCAAAGATTATTATTATGAAAAAGATCCTGTTTTCGGCCATAATTCCAAATGGCACGGTGATTTATCGAGACGGTTTCACCTCGAAGGCCAGGTTAAAAAGAAAGATTTTCTTAACCTTATTTCCGGCAACGACTTAAAGGGTCGGAAAATAATTCACGATGGCACAAATAAGCACGGCGATCCAGAACATCGGGCCGCAATCGATATCCCTTTTTCCGCTCCAAAATCCGTTTCAATTTGTGCGCTTCATCTCGGTGATGATCGACTAATTGAGGCACACAGAAAAGCGGTTTCTGCCGTAATTAGTTATATAGAAAAAAAATATGTTTATGTTCGCAGAACAAAACAGGGCATTACCAAACCAGTGAAAACATCATCCGGCCTTTTTGCGACCTTTGACCACAGCACCAGCCGTGCTGACGATCCCCAATTGCATACTCACACCTTGCTATTGAATATATCTGACATCGACCAGGACCAAAATTTCAAAGCAACAATAAATGACAAAATATTCAAAGAACAGAAATTGCTGAATTCTGTTTATCAGGCGGAACTTGCAAAACTCACAAAAGGGCTTGGCTATGAAATAAGGGTCAAAGCGGATGGCTGGTGGGAAATATCGGCGGTCAAACAAGAATGGATAGATGCGTTTTCCAAACGGGACCAGGTATCTAAAGACAGGTTCGATGAATTAAGGGGTCAGGAAAAATACAAGGCATACTCGGATGAAAAGCTCAAAAGGATAGCTGTTTTAGATTCAAGAGAAGAAAAAACAAAGAATATAACAGACCATGAGTTGCAGCAGATATGGGAACGTCAGGTTAAAAAACAGGAAATACTTAACAGCTTAAGTACAACCAGAAAGGTGCAACAGTCAACATATACCCCACATAATTATGTCAAGTTATCCTATAGAACCCTGACAGAGAATGAGTCCACCTTTACAAAACAAAATATATTAGAATCGGCCTTAATTCTTAGTCGCGGTCAATACACTGTGAAAAATATTGAGACAGCTTTTTACGATTTAGTTCAAAATAAAGAACTCCTTTTTTTAGGGACTTGCACAAGGTCAAAGACCGGCTTTACAGAAAACAATTTCACAAGTCGTGATATTTATAACGCTGAACAAAAAATTATATCTTCGTTTGAGTTTGGTCAGGATAGCGTTGACCCCCTCTTTGAACCAGGAAAAATTGAAAAATCCCTGAATAAAAAATACGGTTATTTCACAAACGATCAAAAGAACTGTGTAAAACTCGTATTGTCAACCCGGGATCGCTGCACAATAATACAGGGTGACGCCGGCACTGGTAAAACAAGCTGTATCTCTGCAATACAAAGCATCCTGGCCGATGAAAAAAGCGAATACTCTCTATACGGGCTTGGTTATACCGGAAAGGCCGCGCAAGAACTCTCTGACAAAGGACATATTGAATCCCAAACAATATCGAGTTTCTTAAATCGACCTCAACCATCAGATAAACAAATTTTGATTGTAGATGAATCCTCTATGGTAGGTTCCTTTCAGATGCTTGATCTGATTGACCACGCAACCAAATAT
>MAXM01000027.1 GCA_001751015.1 Desulfobacterales bacterium C00003106 | reverse complement strand
GTTGAAGGTAATATTAAGAGCCTATTTCAGTAGGCCATGCACACATGGTTCGTGCCCTTCCAACTGGCCTTTTGGTCGCGCTTAGTCGCCTACTGAAATAGGCTCTAAGTGGTTTGATCATCAAGTAAAGGTTGTTTCCGCAAATGTTGACCAAAGCGTTGACCAAGTAGCTTTGAAAAAATAGAGATGTACTTACTGACACTCTTAAAATACATACAAACAGGAGGTTTGAAGTAAGATCATGTCATGGGGATTTTATTTTACAGGGTTTAAAATGGGTGGCGCTTGCAAACCATTGGCGGAAGTGCATGGGAATCGAACCCACCCGAGACGGTGTTAACGCCCCACACCGGATTTGAAGTCCGGGAGCTCCACCAGTGAGCTATCCACTTCCATTATGAAGATCCTGTATATTTATAATGCGGGGACGCGATTGTCAACCAGATATGGCCTGTAATTCCTTCTGACCGGCTTCCAGGTTTTCCTGCTGATGTTCCCATTTTCTCATCAATTGGCTCAACTCGATTTTTACGTCACGGTATTCGCCTATGAGCGGCTCGCTTCGCGTGGTGTCCTGATAGGTTTCCGGATCAGCCAACTGCTCTGACACATTTTTTTCTTTTTTCTCCAGTTCGTCGATACGCAGTTCAATCTTTGCGAGTTCCTTTTTAATCGGCCCGAGTTTTTGATTGATAATCATCCTGCGTTCGGCGCCTATTCGTCTTCTCTCTTTTGCTGTGAGCTTCTCTGTCTTCGGCTTTTTGACGGCCTCTTCTTTCTTCTTTTCTCCTTCCTTTCCATCCGGTTCCGCCTTTTTGCAACGCTTGACGTGGTCAACGTACTCCTCGAGTGTCCCGGGATATTCTTCGACATTCCCGTCCGAGATGTCCCATATCTTCGTGGCGACACGGTTGATGAACCCCTGGTTATGTGAAACAAAAAGAAGCGTGCCCTTATATTCCTGAAGCGCTTTGGCCAATACATCACAGGAAAGGATGTCAAGATGGTTGGTCGGTTCATCCATGAGCATCAGGTTTTGAGGCTTTACAAGCGTACGCGCCAGGGCCACACGCGCCCGTTCTCCTCCGGACAGCACTCCAACCCGTTTTTCCACTTCATCACCCGAAAAAAGAAAGGCTCCGCACACGCCTCGCACAAAACCCACACCCGCATTCGGGACTATCTTGGATACCTCTTCCAATATTGTGCTTCTTTCATCGAGAAGCTCGGAATGGTGCTGGGCATAATAGCTCATCGTCACATTATGGCCCAACTGTATCGTTCCTCTGTTCGTTGCGATTTCTCCTGCGATCATCTTGAGAAGCGTTGTCTTGCCCACACCGTTTTTCCCGATGATGGCAATCCGTTCTCCCCGTCTTACTACAAGGTTGAGATCCTGATAGAGATGCTGTCCGGAAAAGGCCTTTCTAACGCCCTGTATGACAACGACCATGTCACCGCTTCTTTCAACATCCGGAAAGGAAAAATGCATCACATTAGGTTTCTTGTATGTCTCTATGATCTCCTGTTTTTTCAACATCTTTATCTTGCTTTGAGCCTGCCGGGCCTTGCTGGCCTTGGCACGGAAGCGTTCGATAAACCGCTTTGCTTCCTTGACCTTCTGTTCCTGGTGGCGGGCGCGTGCTTCCAGGACGTTTTCTTCTTGCTGACGCGCTTCAAGATAGATGTCATAGTTGCCGGTATATATGCGTAACCCCTCGGGTTCAAGGCTAATCACCCGATTTATCTGGCGGTTCAGGAATTTACGGTCGTGGCAGATCAGGATCATGGATTGTTTGTAGTTAAAAAGAAATTCTTCCAGCCACAGGACAGATGGAAAATCAAGGTGATTGGTCGGTTCATCGAGCAAAAGAACATCCGGTTCCTGAAAAAGAAGCCCGGCCAGAACGGCGCGCATCTTCCATCCCCCGCTTAATTCGCTCAAGGGGGTGTTGAAGGACTCATTGGAAAATCCAAGACCGGCCAGGATATCTTCGGCCCTGTGCACAGAAAACCGGAGGTCGTAGTGGCTGATTTCCTGGTGGATGTCGGCTATCTGATGTGCTATTTTTGTCTGGTGCTCAGGGTTTTCCGCCTGCTTCAGGTCATATTCAAGTTGCTTCAGCCTGCGGTCCCGGTCTTTTTTCCCGGGCGTCGAATTGATAACCGAATCAAAGATGGTTCCTTTGGCTGTCTTTGAGATGTCCTGAGGAAGATAACCGATACGAACGCCCTGCGCTACGGAAACCATAGTTGCGCCAAGCGAGATCTCTCCTGTCAGGATACGCAAAAGGGTGGTTTTCCCTGAACCATTCGGACCTACAAGCCCAATGCGGTCTTGATTGTTGATCTGAAACCCGATATTATTAAATATTGTTCTTCCGCCGAACGAAAGGGTTAAATTGTTTACCGCGATCAAACTCATATAGTGTGCGCCTGTTAATAATATGGAGAAGAAATAATCCGGTATACCTCGAAAAGCTATTCGGTGAGCAACTGGCATCAAGTGCAAGGTCCCTGCAACTCTTTTGATCTATTAGCATATCTACTATCCTAAGGCACTCGGATTTAGGTTGGATTTGGTCGATCTGATTGAGCAAAGCCACAGGAATAGCAAGCTGTTTCGCGGACTTTGCGAATAAAGATGGGCCAAAGACAGCCTGAAAAACTTTACCTCGCAAGGCCGCAAATTGCGCCTTTTTTCAGCCTGTCTTCTCTGTTATAATGAGGAAACTGGAGCTAAGGAACAGGGACGAAATAACTTCCACAACTATGCAT